>JBBQJK010000083.1:0-7805 GCA_038325835.1 Gammaproteobacteria bacterium | reverse complement strand
CCGCTACAAGGGGAAGTGGCACGCCACGCCGCTGGCGGGGCTCGTCAGCACCGGCCGCTCCGCGCGGCACCGCTCCTGCACCCGCGGGCAGCGGTCCGCAAACCGGCACCCGGCCGGGAGGTTCAGGAGGTCCGGTACCCGGCCAGGGATCACCGGCAACTCCGGTAGCCGGTCACTGCGCAGCCGGGGAATCGAGGCCAGGAGGCCCGCGGTGTAGGGATGTCGCGGGCGGCTGAACAGGTCTGAGGTCGCCCCCGACTCGACAATGCTGCCGCAGTACATGACGAGGGCCCGCTGGCAGGTTTCGGCGACCACGCCGAGATCGTGGGTCACCAGGATCACGGCCATACGAAACTCGGCCTGGAGAGTCCTGAACTGCTCAAGGACCTGGGCCTGGGTGGTCACGTCGAGGGCGGTGGTCGGCTCGTCGGCGATGAGCAGCTTGGGATTGCAGGACAGGGCCATGGCGATCATCACCCGCTGGCGCATGCCGCCGGACAACTGGTGGGGATAATCATCCAGCCGGTTGGCAGGCTCGGGGATGCCGACTTTGGCCAGTAATTCCGCTGCTACCGGGCGAGCCTGCCGCCGCGTGAGGTCCCGATGCCGGCAGAGGACGTCGGTCATCTGGTTGCCAATGGTGAACACCGGATTCAGTGCGGTCATCGGCTCCTGAAAGATCATCGAGAGGTCCCGGCCACGCAGGTCCTCCAGGTCCCGGTTCGGCAGGGGCACCAGGTCACGACCGTCAAGCTCGATGCTCCCGCTGGCGATCCGGCCGGGGGGCATTGGAATGAGACGGAGCATGGCCAGCCCGGTCACGGTCTTGCCACAGCCCGACTCGCCAACGAGACCCAGGGTTTCGTTCGGCTGGACGTCGAAGCTGACGCTGTCCACGGCCCGGATCACGCCGTCTTCCGTGACGAACTCGACGGTCAGGTCCCGGACCTGCAGCACCGGCCGGCTGGAGTCCCCCGCCATCAACCGACTTTTCTCGGGTCCAGGGCGTCCTGCAGCGCATCCGCTACGGCATTGAACGCCATCACCAGACCGAACATCAGTAGCGAGGCGGCCAGGAAGTTGTTGTAGAAGCCGGCAAGAACTTCCTTGGTGCTCTCGTCGATCATCAGTCCCCAGCTCATGCCGTCCTTGATCCCCAGTCCGAGAAAACTCAGGATCACCTCGGCCTTGATGGCGCTGACGAAGGTAATCGAGGCCTGCACGAGGACGATGTGCCCGGTATTCGGGACGATATGGCGAAAGATGATTGCCAGTTCTGAGACGCCGATGGAGAGGGCAGCCTCCACGTACTCCATGCCCCGCAGCTTGATCACTTCACCACGGATCAACCGCGCGGTGCCCACCCAGAACGTGGCGATCATGGCGACCTGCATGGCCCAGGGGTTGTCGGTAAGGGCGTAGGCGACCGCCGCCACGAACAGGTAGAACGGAATGGCATCGAGCACTCCCATACACCAGAGCAGGAATTCATCGCTCCAGCTGCCGACGAAGAAGCCGGCGTAAGCGCCCACCACGGTGCCGATCAGCGTAGCGGCCAGGGCCACGCTCAGCCCGACCTCGAAGGCAGTAGCGGTGCTGAAGATCGCGCGGTCGAAGATGTCCTGGCCGATGATGTTGGTGCCGAACCAGTGCGCGCTGGAAACCGGTTCCCACTTGGTACCGGTCAGGTCAGCCCAGCCACCTGCCCACCAGCCAAGCCAGGCGCCCAGAGCCACAATGAAGTAAGCCAGCACGACACCGAGGGCCAGCATGCCCAGCCGGTCGCGGCCAAACTTGCGGGCGGCCTTGCGCCAGAGGGACTCCCCGCTCGCGCGATTTGCCGCCGGCAGCGGCAGGGTTACGGCATTCATTTCAGGGTCACCCGGGGATCCACCACGCGGTAAAGAATGTCGTTAAGCACGACGACCAGCACGAAGAGAATGGCGGTAAGGCTGACGACAGCTTTCAGCACCGGCTGGTCGCCCGTCACGATGGCCTCGTAGGTCGCCTTGCCGATGCCCGGAATGCCGAAGTAGCTCTCGATAAGCAACGCGCCGCCGATGGCCACCTGGGGTATGGAAAACATGATCCGGGTGATGAACGGTATGAGGCAGTTCTTGAGGATGTTGCGCAACAGAATGCGGGACTCGGGCAAGCCAAAAGCCCGCGCCGTCCGGACGTGGTCCCGGGTCATTTCCTCGACGATCACCGAGCGGTAGAACCGCGTGTCGTAGCCCAGGGCCACGAACATGGTGGCGAGCGTCGGCACGGTGACGTAGCTGAGGTAACTGCTTAGGGAACTGGCGTTCCAGCCCCGGACCGGAAACAGGTCGAGCCCGTCGCTGGAACTGAGGACGATCTGAAAACCGATGATCACGATGAGAAAACTCACGCTCATCCCGATGACGGCTACAGCCATGATCAGCTTGTCGATCCAGCTGCCGCGCCAGTAAGCGGCTGCCAGGGCGAGAAGCAGCCCCACCAGGTGGCCCAGGATAAAGCCCGGCAGGATCAGGATCAGTGACACGGGGATCGTCTTGGCCAGCAGGGTCGTGACCGGCTCGCCGGTGGAGGCGACACCGAAATCGAAGGTCACGATCTCCCGGAGGAAACCCAGGTAGCGCTGCAGGAACGGCTGGTCGTAGCCGAGCTGGTGCCTGACTTCCAGGATCTGGTCCGGCGTGGGGTTCTTGCCCAGCAGCTGGTACGTCATGTCGGGGCCGAAGTAGACCATCAGCGCGAAGCTCACCAGGGTGACGCCGAAGATCAGCGGCAGCCCGGCCAGTAGCTTGCGCAGGGAGTACTGGAGAATCTCCACGTCTCAGCCGCCCTGCACCAGCGCAAGGGTCTTGGCGGGTTCCGGCACAAGGTCCACGTACTTGAGCCAGAAGCCGCCCAGGATTTCCCGGTCCGGCACCGCGATGACGTTCTTGTGCCAGAGATAGATCCGGGTGCGGGCGATGCCGGTGATGGCGACGCAGTCGTCGAGAACGATTTGGTTCATGCGGTGGTAGAGCGCGGTGCGTTCCGGCGACGGCTGCATGACGGAGGACTCCTCGTAGAGGCGGTCATACTCCGGGTTCTTCCAGTTGGCGTCATTCGACCCCGGCGAGGCGTTGGCCCCGTAAAAGAGCTGCAGCGTGTTCTCGGCGTCGGGATAGTCCAGTCCCCAGCCTTTTGCCACCAGGGGCAGCTGACTGCGTTTCCAGGCGCGGGAAATGTCGCCGAAGTTCGCATAGGTCTTCTGTACAACCTTTTCCCGGGGAAAACCGATATCCCGCATCCACGCCCGGAACTGCTCGAAAAACAGGCGTTCGGTGGTGCCGGCGGTGGTGCCGTAGATCAGTGTGGGCAGGTTGTCCGGCGTCCAGCCGTTGTCCTTGAGCAGCTTGCGGGCGCTCGCCACGTCCCGGGTCACGCTGGCCCGGGACAGCGTCGGATCGAACTCCGGACTGGCAGGGACGATGATGCCGGGAAAGTACTCACCGAGGCCGAAGTACCAGCTGTTGTTCCTGGCCTCCCAGTCGTAGCCCTTGATCATCGCGCAGCGCAGGGCCCGGTTGCGGCGCTCGCGGGCCGGGTCCGGGTTGTAGCCAAACTCCGGGTAGTCCATGTTGAAGGCCGTAAAGACGAAGCCGGCTTCGAGACCGCCGTAGACGTGGTACTTCGCGGCGTATTCGGGGCGCAGGGTCACGGGGCGTTTGCTGGCAAGCACCCGGTCGATCTGTTCAATGGGCAGCACCGTCAGCTGGACTTCGTCGCCCTTCGTGAAGGACGACCAGGAAGCGCTGGACTCATTGATGAAGTTGAATTCGAGCCGGTCGATGAAGGGGGGAGATCTGCCTTGGATGGCCTCGACGCCGGTGAATTTCTGGGTGGCGGGGTTGTAGCCCTCGGCGGCGAGATCGACGGGTTCCTGCCGGTAGTTGGGATTACGTTCCATCACCACCCGCGCGGTGTCGTAGGAGACGAGCTTGAACGGTCCCGAGCCCACCGGCCGGACGCCGAGGCCCTTGCCGTACTTCTCCACAGCCTCCCGGGGCACCAGTGCCGAGTAGCCCTGGGCCAGGGTCGCCGTCAGCTGGGGATAGGGCCGGGTCAACTGCACGACGAGCGTGTGGTCGTCGACGGCACGCAGGCCACTCACGGGCTGCGCGTAATCGGAGCCGGCGGCCTTCCACTCGTCGAGGCCGGCGATCCGCCCCTGCCAGAGCCAGGCACCCTGGGGCTGATTCCGCGGGTCAAACTGGCGCTTGAGCGAGTAAATGAAATCCTCGGCGACCACCTCCCGGCCCCGTCCGCCGGGAAAGCAGGGGTCGTCGATGTACCGGACGCCCGTCTTCAGGCGGAAAGTGTAGGTAAGTCCATCCGGTGACACCACCGGAAAGTCCACGGCCAGGTTCGGCTTCAGCAGGTAGGGCCGGGCCAGGTACTGGTAGGAATAGAGGGTGTCGTAGGCATTGACGATCACGAAGTTGGCGTAGATGTTGGCGCCCTGGACCGGATCCAGGGTGGTGGGGGCCTGATCCATGGCGAAGTGGAAGGTCTTCAGGCTGGGGGACACTGCCCGGGAGTCAGAGGGTGACTCACAGCCAGCGAGACTCCAGGCCCCGAGTACCACAATCAATCGGGGAATGAGCCTCATGCGTCCCACTGAGGAAGGCAGAAATGCTTGCTTTATGATATGTGAACCCACTATCTTCAGTTACAGGTTTGTGTGGGGGAAAAGACCTTGATTGGGCTTCTCCAGAGGGTCCGGTGGGGGAAAGTGTCCGTTTCGAACCACGTCATCGCGGCCATCGGCCCCGGACTGCTGGTCCTGGTCGGCGTCGAGCGCGGCGACTCCCCCGCGGGTGCCGCCCGGCTGGCCGAACGGTTGCTCGCGTATCGGGTGTTCAGCGACGCCGCGGGCCGCATGAACCGGAGCCTTGTCGATGTGGGGGGCGAGTTGCTTCTGGTCCCCCAGTTCACGCTGGCGGCTGATACCCGCCAGGGTAATCGCCCGGGCTTCGACGCTGCAGCGCCAACCGCAGAGGGGCAGCGGTTGTTCGAGCAGCTCGTGACCGCCGCCCAGGCCCGCTGGCCGGGGGTAAAGACGGGCCAGTTTGGTGCCGATATGGAGGTGGAACTGGTCAATAGCGGTCCGGTCACATTTTCCCTGCGTGTGGCGCCCGACTCTGAGCCCCGATCGTGATCTTTGTCACGTAGCGGCACGGCGATAGGACTATCCTAATCGCTTAAGCTGGCTTTTCAGCTCCGCGTTTGTCGCGCCAACCACGAATTACTGGAGAAACGACCATGGGTTTTGGTGGCATCAGCATCTGGCAGCTCCTTATTGTCCTGCTCATCGTCGTGATGATCTTCGGCACGAAGCGACTGAAGGACATCGGCCAGGATCTGGGCGGCGCGCTCAAGGGCTTCAAGAAGGCCATGTCAGACGTCGAAAAAGAGCCCGAAGACGCCCGCCAGCTGGGCAAGCCGGATGCAGAGTTTACGGAGTCCAGCACGGCCAAGCGCGAATCAGAGCGCAGCGGCAGCGCCTGATCTGCGATGCCTGACCCGCTATGTTTGAGATCGGTTTCTGGGAACTGGCCCTGATCTTCGCGCTGGGCCTCGTCGTTCTGGGGCCGGAGAAGTTGCCGAAGGTCGCCGCCCAGCTCGGGCGCTACGCGGGTCAGGCGCGGCGCATGGCCCGCACGCTGACGGCCCAGATTCAGGATGAGCTGGAAGCCGAGGAACGGCACATCCGGGCGAAGGAGCCCCGGCCAGCGACACCAGAGCCCGGCTACAGCCGGCCGGGTGCGGAAGACCTGATCCCCGGTAACTCCGGCGCAGACATTCCAGCGACACCGTCCGCTGCAGAAGCCCCCGCCGGAACCGCCGACCGACCCCAGGCCTGAGTCCGGAGCGCCGACTGGCATGGCCGACAACGATCAGCAGCACAACGACGCCCCGGAACAGCTCCCCGAGGCCAGCCTGATGTCCCACCTGCTCGAGCTGCGTTCGAGGCTGTTGAAGGCCGTAGGGTCCGTACTGGCCATTTTCGTCTGTCTCCTGCCCTTCACGCAGCAGGTGTTCGAGGCGGTGGCGCAACCCCTGATGTCCAAGCTTCCCAAGGGCGCAACGATGATTGCCACGGAGGTGGCGTCGCCATTTCTCACCCCCTTCAAGGCGAGCTTCTACGTCGCCATCCTGCTCGGAATACCCGTGGTGATCTATCAGGTCTGGGCGTTTGTGGCTCCGGGACTCTATCGCCGCGAGAAGCGTCTGGCCGTGCCGCTGCTGATCTCCAGCGTGGTGCTTTTCTATGTGGGCGTGGCCTTTGCCTACTTTGTTGTTTTTCCCATCATGTTCGGGTTTTTTGCGAGTGCCGCGCCCACCGGGGTGCAGGTGATGACCGACATCAACAGCTACCTGGATTTTGTGCTGGTGTTGTTCATTGCCTTTGGCGTGGCCTTTGAAGTGCCGGTGGCTACGGTGCTTCTCGTGCTGAGCGGTATCGTCGGCATCGACGCGCTGACCAAGAACCGCCAGTACGTGTTCCTGGGCGCGTTCGTGGTCGGGATGCTGCTGACGCCGCCGGACGTGTTGTCCCAGACTCTTCTGGCGATTCCCATGTACCTCCTCTACGAAGCCGGGATTGTGATGGCGCGCATCCTTTCCCAGCCGGAAGCTGCGGTTACTCCAGTGGGCGACAAACCGGCCTGACGCCGGCATTGCTGCCCGGGGCATCTTGCCGGGATAATCCCGGCCCACCGTTCATTTTTCTGGAGTCACCAGCATGGCTGCCTATATTCTCTCGGTTATCGAGGTCACCAACCCCGGACCAAATCTCAAGAAGTACTCGGAGGACTCCGCCCGACTGGCGCGCTCCCATGGCGGCACGTATGTGCTCCGGGGCAAGGCGGCGAGCGTGGTCTCGGGAACCCTGTTGGCCAACAAGGTGGTGATCATGCTGGAGTTCCCGAGCATGGAAAGCCTCAACGCGTTCTACACAAGCGATGCGTATCAGAAAGAGTGCAAGCCCCTGCGGGAAGGCACCGGCATCTACGACATCGGGATCTTTGAGGCGCCCCCGGCCGCTATGGCCTAGTGAGCCCGCCGCGTCCGACCCACCAGAGCAGCACGGCCAGCCCCGCGAACGGGCCGAGGGCGAGCAGGTCGGCGTAGGGCCCGTCGAAGAACGGGTTGTTCGCCATGGCCCAGCTCTGGAGCGAGGCGTCCAGGTTGCCGAGCACCCCGGAGAGGAAGGCGATCACGATGCCGGCGATAGCGCCACCGGCAATGTAGCCGGAGGCGAGGAGCACGCCGGGGCTGCGGTCTGTCATGGCGACAAACTCGGACTCGGTCAGCCCCTGGCTTGCCGGCCGTGCGGCGGCCCTTTGGTCCGCCAGCCAGCGAATGAGGCCGCCGACGAACAGCGGTGTAGAACTGGAGATCGGTAGATAGACGCCGACCGCGAAGGCCAGCGATGGCACGCCCGAGAGCTCCAGAATGAGCGCGATGGTCGCGCCGAAGATCACGAGCTCCCAGGGCAGCTCCCGGTCGAGGATGCCCTTGATGATGTAGGACACGAGCGTGGCCTTTGGGGCATCGAACTTGCGCACTGAGGTCCCATCCGGGCGCGTGTCATGGGTGCCATTGATGCCCGGATCAACGAGCCAGACGGCCTGCCCCGCCTCGTCCACAAGGTATTTGCCGGCGGGCCCACCCTCCAGATTGGTCTTCTGCCAGACCCGATAGGTACGGGCGTCGTCAGCGGCCTGCACGCCCCGCAGGGCCTCGCGTTCCGCACCCAGTGCAAG
>JBBQJK010000082.1:0-7862 GCA_038325835.1 Gammaproteobacteria bacterium | reverse complement strand
CTGCTGCCAATGACGTCGTCGGCGGGAATGCCATACAGTTCCTCAGCCAGGACCCGCACCACGTCTGCACTGCCGGAGGTGCTGACGAAGACCCGGAAGCCATTGGCCTTCAGGTGGCTGATCAGCTCCCGCATCGGCGTGTACACGAGGCGCGTGTAGGGCCGATCGAAACGAGGGTGGCGCGCAGTGGCGAAGTACTCCCGGACGTCCTGCCGGAAGGTCTCCTGGGTTCGTCCGGAGTACGCAGCGGCAAGCAACTGAACAACCGCCTCGTCGCTCGCCTCTTCCAGGTACTTGCTGCCGAGTTCCAGTGCCGCCTTGAAGGGCAGCGTCTTCTGCCATTCCGGGTGGTCCCCGGCGAGGCTCCGCAGGCGTTGCAGGGCAAACATACCCTGTGCCCGGGGTTTTTCGGGCCACAGCGTGCCGTCGTCGTCGAACACGGCGATGCGTTCTGTCGGCGTGACGTAGCCCGGGTTGCCCGGCGTCGTTACGGTGGTCACGAAGGCGAGAAGGCGTTGCCGTACGGGGGAGTCCCGCCACCCGGGCAGGGGATCTGCGGCGCACCAGCCCGGGACTGGCACGGCCAGGGCCAGCAGGGCGAGAAGGACTGTCAGTCGGGTCACCAGGCAAGTACCAGCAAAGCGATGGGTGGCCATTATAGTGATGTCGTTCACTGTTCGGTCTGTTCGGCGCCCCGCGGCCTGTGACCAGCATCAACGCGCCGGACCGCGATCCCGGTCACGATTAGACCCGCATGCGCACCTTTGCCGATCCGCCGTACTTCCTTGCCAACCCCGTCCAGGCGAACGCGCTGGCGCGACTGCGCCACGCGGTCACCTTTCCCGGCGGCGTTGCCGTGCTGTCGGGCGGGCCGGGCGTGGGGAAAACAGCCTTCATCCGGCAGGCGCTCGCGCTGGCCGCCAGCGATGTCCAGTTGCTGCCGGTGGACCTGCGCAGCGCAGAACCTGCTGAACTTCAGACTGCCATTCTGGACGGGCTCGGCGCCACGTCACCCGAGTCGGCAGGCGTTCCGGCTCTGGCCCGTCTGCGCGAGGTACTGCTGGCGCAGCGCACCAGTGGGCGGCAACTGATCCTCTCCCTCGATGTTTCCGGCCTCAACGTTGATCTTGCTCGCCGGCTGCTCCGCTTTGTGCACCTCACGGGCGAGCAGCAGACGCCAGTGTCCCTGATTCTCCAGGGACCGCACACCCTGCACTCGCTGCTGGACGTCGCTGGCCTGATTCAACTCCGCCAGCGCCTCAGCTTCCGGATGAAGCTTCGGCCCCTGACGCTGCTGGAGACGGCGGGCTATCTCCGTCACTGCCTGACCGCAACCGGTGGCGGAGGGGAGGGCTGGCTGGCCGTCAATGCGCCTGCCTGCGTCTACCAGTACGTGGCCGGTGTGCCGCGCCTGATCAACACGCTGATGGATGCCGCTCTCGGCGAGGCCCAGGCCCGCCAGCTCGACAAGATCGATGCCGAACTCGTGCGCCAGGTCGCAGAGCAGCTCGGCTGGAAGCCGATGGGCAGCCTGGGGCCTGGGGACCTTGCCACCTTGTCTCCAAAACCTGTAACGCGTCGCGCTGCCGACCGGGTTGTGGCGAGACCGCCCGCACCGGAGCCCGTGCCTCTGCCGACGGCCGAGCCCTTGCCTGCCAGCGAGATGACCCGTCGCCTGCAGATCAGCCGGACTGCCGAAACGCAGGCTCCGGCCGCTACACCCGCTTCTCCCGCACCCACCGCCGAGCGCCGCGCAGATCCGAAGGCGACCCGCGCCCCGGTCCCTGTACCGATGGACGACATCGACACCGGCGCGACGGGCATGCTGCGCCTGGAAGATCTCGACGAACGCTTCGCAGAGACGCTCTTCTCCGAAGACTCCGGTCACTTCAAGGTATTGGTGGACGCCGGCAAGCCGGCCTGAACGTCCCGGGACCCGCGGGTACCTGATCCCCGGTATCGTTGGGGCCATGACCCTGGCACCGGCAGACTGCCCCCTCTGTGCAACCCGGGACACGCCGGCCATCTGGCGTGATGCCAGGCTGCGCGTCGTCAGTGCCGGGGACCCGGACTATCCGGGCTATCTGCGGGTCATCTGGCACGCGCACGTGGCTGAGATGACCGATCTGGACGCGGCGGAGCGCGACCATCTGCTGCTGGTGGTTCTGGCCGTCGAGAGGGCCCTGCGGGAGACGCTTCACCCGGAGAAGATCAACCTCGCCTCACTCGGCAACCAGGTGCCCCACCTGCACTGGCACGTGATTCCCCGTTTCGCCGACGATGCGCACTTCCCCGATCCCGTTTGGGCCGCGAGGCGGCGGGTGGCGACAGTGCGGCCGTTTTCTGTTGAACAGTTTTTTGCCCGGCTGACGCGAGTGCTTGAAGCGTAGTCGATAGCGCCCGGTACCGGCGGGCTGAAGTAGGGTGGTCGCCCGTCATATAATGCCGAGGATGAAGCTTACCCATCTGCAGCGGCTCGAAGCCGAGAGCGTGCACATCCTGCGAGAGGTCGTCGCGGACAAGAGGGATATTTCTGACATGGCGCAAGACTCCGACCTCCTTACGACCGACATCCAGAAAGACCTGCGCCAGCACGAGAACAAGAGCCTGCTGCGCTTCATCACCTGCGGCAGCGTCGATGACGGCAAGAGCACCGTGATCGGCCGGTTGCTCTTTGATTCCAAGATGCTTTTCGCAGATCAGCTTGCCGCCATTGAGGCCGACAGCCGGAAGTGGGGCACCCAGGGCGGTGATATTGATTTCGCACTGCTGGTGGACGGGCTGAGCGCCGAGCGGGAGCAGGGCATCACCATCGATGTCGCCTACCGGTTCTTCTCCACTGACCGGCGCAAGTTCATCGTGGCCGACACGCCGGGCCATGAGCAGTACACCCGCAACATGATCACCGGCGCCTCTACGGCAGACGTCGCTGTCATTCTGATCGACGCGCGGAAGGGCGTGCTCACGCAGACGCGGCGCCACAGTTACCTCGTCAGTTTGATCGGGATCCGCAAGGTCGTTCTCGCCATCAACAAGATGGACCTGATGGGCTATGCCGAAAAGGTTTTCCTCGACATCGTTGGCCAGTACAGCGAGTTTGCCCGGCAGATCGGGCTGACGGATATCACGGCGATTCCCCTCTCGGCGCTCAAGGGTGACAACATGATTGCGCCGAGCGAGCGCATGCCCTGGTATCGGGGCCCCGCACTGCTGCCCTGGCTGGAGACCGTGGAGATCGATGAGGCACGGCAGCAGTCGGGCGACCTGCGCCTGCCGGTGCAGTGGGTAAACAGGCCCAACTCCGAGTTCCGCGGTTATGCCGGGACCCTCGCCAGCGGCTCGGTCAAGCCGGGTGATCTGATCCGCGTCCAGCCTTCCGGCAGGGAAAGCACCGTTGCCCGGCTGGTCACAACCACCGGGGACCTCGCCGAGGCCGTTGCCGGGCAGTCCGTGACGCTGACCCTGACGGACGAGGTCGACATCTCCCGCGGCGACGTGCTCAGCAGCGCCAAAAGTCCGGCCGAGGTGGCCGATCAGTTCGAGGCCATGCTGGTGTGGATGGGCGAAGACGCCATGCTGCCCGGCCGGCCCTACCTCCTGAAGATTGGCGCGCGCACTGTCAGCGCGACGATCACCGAACTCAAGTACAAGGTGAACGTCAATACTCTGGAACACCTGGCAGCCCGGACCCTCGAGCTGAACGAAATCGGGGCGTGCAACCTGGCGCTGGACAGGGTGGTGGCCTTTGATCCCTACACGATCAATCGCGAGACGGGCGGCTTTATCCTGATTGACCGCATGACCAACAACACGGTCGGTGCGGGCATGCTGCATTTCGCTCTCCGCCGCGCCCACAACATTCACCTGCAGCACCTGGACGTCGACAAGGCGGCGCGGGCTACACAGAAGCGCCAGCGCCCTGCCGTGATCTGGTTTACGGGGCTCTCCGGGTCCGGGAAGTCCACGATCGCCAACCTCGTGGAGAAGAAGCTGCTGGCCCTGGGGAATCACTCTTATCTGCTCGATGGCGACAACATCCGCCACGGCCTGAACAAGAACCTGGGCTTCACGGATGCCGACCGGGTGGAGAACATCCGGCGGGTGGCGGAAGTGGCGCGGCTGATGGCCGATGCTGGCCTGATTGTGCTGACGGCGTTCATCTCGCCGTTCCGGGCGGAGCGGGACATGGCCCGGGGACTGATGGCACCCGGTGAGTTTGTCGAGATTCATGTGGACACCCCGCTGGCGGTGGCCGAGCAGCGGGATGTAAAGGGCCTTTACGCCAAGGCGCGCCGGGGAGAGTTACGCAACTTTACGGGTATCGATTCGCCCTACGAGGCGCCGGAGAACCCCGAGTTGCGGGTCAACACGACAGACTGTTCACCGGAGGCTGCCGCGGATCTCGTGATCGCCAAGTTGCGTGAACTTGGCGTGCTGGGCTGAGCCGCTCGCGACGCCTAGCTGTCCTTCACTGCCAGGATGCCATCGCCTTCGACCGCGGTGACAAACCCGGCAACCCGCAGGCGCTTTGCGACCTCGCGGGCGACATCCCGGCCACTGGTGAGTTGGTTGGGTGAGCCGGTGTAGTGAAAGAGCCTGCCCTTGCGCCGAAGTACCCTGGCCAGGTGGTCGTAGAAGATTTGGGAGTAGAGTTCTCCGGCGGTACCAAAGCGCGGCGGGTCGTGGAGGATGGCGTCGACGGACGTCGCTGGCAGTCGCGTGATCTGTTCCGCGATATCGCCGTGGGTCAGTGCCAGTCGGCCCGCGGTGGTCTGGTCAGCGCGGGGCGACCAGGGATTCAGGCTCCGTAGCCAGAGCACATCCGGGTTCTTCTCGAAAGACAGTATTTGCCTCGCCTGCCCCTGCAGGCACCAGGCGGCGAAATAGCCGAGGCCGCCGCAGGTGTCCAGAATGACCTTGCCCCCGGGCTGAATCAGGCCGACCTTGCGTTCGGCATCCGCGTAAGGCGAGACGGTGGCCGTCGGCAGCATCTTGATCCCGTCGATCTCGAAGGTGGGTGGCCCCCACTCGGTGGGCACCAGCTTGATCAGCGCCGTGGTGAAGCGGGCGACGGGGGCAAAGGCCTCGCCATTCCAGTAGTAGATGGTTCTTGCCCTGCACGTTTCCAGCCAGGGAAAGCGCTGGCCCTGCCAGGCCCAGCCGGTCGGGCCCAGTTCGACCGTCGTCGTCGTGCAGTCCAGATCCAGGGAGCAACTAAACGACAGGGCGCCGGCAGCCGCCGCGCTGCGCAGTGCTACGTGAACCTTCAGAGTGACCAGTGGTCCCATGCTGCCTGTGTCCGCCACGGTGTTTGGTCGGCTATAGTACGTAGAGATTCTCACGCCAGTCGGGCTGGTGTTGGCTCCACGGGATTTGAGGCGTTCTTCCATGATCTACGGTGCTCTGCTGAGCCTGCTGATTGTGCTGAACCTCGGGCTGCTTTTCCGGCAGAGGTCGTTCCGGAAGGGCTTGCCGACACTGCGCGAGTGGCGCGGCCCGCTGCCCGTAATCTGGCCGAGGGTCAGCGTCATCGTTCCCTGTCGCAACGAGGCTGCCGGAGTCGTGGCAGCAGTCTCGTCACTGCTCGCCCAGGACTACCCCGATCTGGAGATCGTGGCGGTCAATGACCGCTCGGAAGATGCGACCGGTGCATTGCTCGACGGCATGGCCCGGCAGGACGCGCGACTCACCGTCCTGGACATCAGGACCCTTCCCGAGGGCTGGCTGGGC
The DNA here is from genome assembly GCA_038325835.1 of Gammaproteobacteria bacterium. Taxonomy (GTDB): domain Bacteria; phylum Pseudomonadota; class Gammaproteobacteria; order Steroidobacterales; genus SHZI01. The sequence continues at coordinate 2,132 of JBBQJK010000082.1, read as the reverse complement.
AAGATACATGCGGTGCACGAGGGTGCCCGGCGCGCCACTGGCGAGTGGCTGCTGTTCACTGATGGCGATGTGGTGTTTGCGCCGCACGCCCTGAAGCGTTCGGTGGCCTTTGCCACCGCCCACGGGCTCGGGCATTTCGTGGCCTTGCCGACGTTCATTGCTGACGGCTTTCTCGAGCGCGCGTTCCTGGCGACTTTCGCGCTGGCCCTCAGCGCAAAACTGGATCCGTCGAGGTTATCCGTGCCGAAGTCCCGGGCCTTCGTGGGCGTCGGCGCCTTCGGTCTGGTGCAGCGGGATGCCTATGCACGGATTGGTGGTCACAAACGGCTGGCCTTCGAGGTGGCCGACGACCTCAAGCTGGGTCTGCTCCTCCGGCGCCATGGAGTTGCCCAGGGTTGCCTCGATGCCGATGGCCTCGTCAGCGTGCGCTGGCAGAACGGCCTCCTCGCGACGCTGCGCGGGCTGGAGAAAAATGCCTTCGCGGGCTGCGAGTGGCGCGGGGCCGTGGCTGCAGTCGCCGTGTTCCTGATCCTCGCCAGCACACTGCTGCCTTACCTGCCGCTGGTGCTGCCCCTCGCGTCCTGGACGCTGCCCCTGGCGGGCATCGCTGCTGCGCTGCCGCTGGTTGCTGTGGGCCTTTCGGCCCGGCGGGTGTCCGGCGGCAGCGGCCTGGAAGGTTTACTGGCGCCGCTCGCCGCGCTGGCCCTTGCCGGGGTTATCGCCTGGTCGACGGTGCTCACCCTGGCCCGGGGCGGCATTCTTTGGCGGGGCACGTTCTACCCGCTCGATGAGCTGCGCAGGAACTGTGTCCGGGAGTGGTCGATGAGCCCGGCCGCGGCTGTGGGCTGGATGCCCCCGGGTCCGCCGAACCGGAGCCCTGAGCGCTGAGCCCCGGGCCCTGAGCCCCGGGCCCTGAGCCCTACGCTCTGAGCCGCAGGCGTTCACCGTCGTCGAAGACCAGCTCCTGCTCCGGCCAGCGGACCGCGCCGAGTCGGCCCCGGAAAGGCCTGCTCCGTGGCAAGTGCCGCTCGCGATACCGCACCCCGACCGAGAAGTCCACGCAGAAGGCGTTGCGCCGGGGACCTACCCACTCGTTCATGGCCACCCCCGCGAACAGGTCGCGCTCACCCCTGGAGTACAGGCGGGCGCTGTCCGGACTGGCCCAGCGCCAGTAGTGGCCAAACAGCACGGGCACGTCGTCGGCATAGTCCTGCCACCAGGGCACCCGATCGACCATGCGCCACTTGCCACTGGCGAAGAACGGTGAGCTGGCAAGCCGTTCGACCCCCGACGTCAGCACCCGGACCGGATTGGACATCTGGAATTGTTCGTCCAGGGTGCCGATGGCGCTGAGGAGGGGCAGCGTCTGATTCTCGTCCGGGAGCAAGCGGCCGAAGTCCCGGTATTCCTGCTGCGCCTGCGCCGACACCCGAGACTCCTGCGCCCAACGCTCCGACGCCGCAGCGTGCTGGCGATACAGCTCCAGCACTCCGCGTTCTGGCCGCTCGCGCTTCAGCGCCGCCAGGGATTCGTCGTGCCAGGCCGCGTGCACGACCCGGAGGTCGGGGCGCTCCAGGGCCAGCGGCAGGGTGGCGATGAATTCCAGAAAGCGTTCCCGCTCTGCGGCGGTGGCCTGTTGGCTCGCCAGAAACCTGCCCTCGCACCGGTCGTGGTCCTGGGCAAAAAACCAGCCATTGGCTGGCTTGATTGAACCGCGCAGCAGGTTGAGTTCGTGGTTGCCCAGGACACACTGGGCACGACCTGCGGCCACCAGGCTGGCCACGTAGCCCAGGACGCCGGGGCTGTCCGGCCCCCGGTCGCAGAGGTCACCGACAAAAATCAGGTGCCGCTGGTCGGGGTGGAAGCCGTCGGTGGCGTAGCCCAAGAGGCTGACGAGGGCCTGCAGGGCCTCGAACTCGCCATGGACATCGCCAACGATATCGAGAGGCCCGGGCAGCAGTGCATCGGGACTCAAACGGGCACCGTCACCGCGTTGTAGCTGGCCAGGTCCAGGGACTCCTCGTTCCGGTGCGTGGCTTCGTCGTACCGGTCCGGGTCGGTGGTGGTCAGGTTGATGCCGTTCTCCCGGGAGGCGAGCAGCACGAAGTTGGCCCGGGCCACTCGCGCCCGCT
>JBBQJK010000081.1:0-7871 GCA_038325835.1 Gammaproteobacteria bacterium | reverse complement strand
CGTGAGGCGCTCCACGTCGCCCCGGAGGACCGCGCCAAACCAGACGCTGACCTCGTCTCCCAGCTCCACATCGCCGGCCACGGTGCCATTCGGCGCGACGAACACGTCTCGTCCGAGCCGGGGTGCCAGCCCATCGACGCTGTAGATCATCGCGCGCTGCCCTTGGCCGTGCCTTGACGCGCCACGGCCTCTGTGGACTTGCGGATGACTTCCGGGTCGCCCACGTAGTCACGGGACAGGGGCTTCAGGCCCGCATCGAAGGTGTAGACCAGCGGGATGCCGGTGGGAATGTTGAATTCCAGGATGTCCTGCTCCGAGACCCCGTCGAGCATCTTCACCAGAGCTCGCAGACTGTTACCGTGGGCAGCGAGGAGCACATCTTCACCACGGAGCAGGCGTGGCGCCACGCTGTCCTGCCAGAACGGCAGCACGCGGTCCAGGGTGTCCTTGAGCGATTCCGTACCCGGCACCCCGGGGATGTTCCTGTAGCGGGGATCATGGGCGGGGTGTCGCGGGTCGGTCGCGTCGAGAGGGGGCGGGGAGATGTCGTAGCTGCGGCGCCAGATCTTCACCTGGGCCTCGCCGTGCTTCGCTGCGGTCTCGGCCTTGTCCAGTCCCTGCAGGGCGCCATAGTGGCGCTCGTTAAGACGCCAGTGGCGCTCGACGGGGATCCACATGAGGTCCATTTCGTCCAGGATCAGCCACAGCGTGCGAATCGCGCGTTTCAGCACGGACGTGTAGGCGATGTCGAAGCGATAGCCCAGCGCCTTGAGCTGCCTGCCCGCCTCCCGGGCTTCGTTGCGTCCCTGGTCGGTCAGGTCCACGTCCGTCCAGCCGGTAAACCGGTTAGCGAGATTCCATGTGCTCTGTCCGTGCCGACAGAGGATCAGCTTGCCCGTCATTCCAAAGCTCCGAAGTTGCGCTGGCGGAATTCTAGACTGTAGTAGCGCCTGGTAGGAGCGCCTTGAGGCGCGATCGCCAGTGATCGCGCCTGAAGGCGCTCCTACTGCAGATGGCCGGCGGCCAGATACTCGACCGACTGCATCTCCAGCAAGCGGCTGCGGGTCCGCTCAAACTCCCGCTGGAGGTGGGACCCGGTGTAGATCCGGCTGATCGACTCCGCCGCGGAAACGATCAGGTTGACGCGCCGGTCGTAAAACTCGTCCACCAGGGCGATAAAGCGGCGAGCAGCGTTCTCCCTGCTCTCGTCGAGCTGGGGGACCCCGGAAATGATCACGGTCTGGAAAGAGCGGGCAATCTCGATGTAGTCCTCCTGGCTCCGCGGGCCATCGCAGAGAGCGGCGAAGTCGAACCAGACGACACCCTCAGCCAGGCGCCGGGCCGGGATCTTCCGGCCGACGATCTCGAGCCGGGCATTGCTGGTGCCCCGGTCGGGCGCGATATCACGGAAGTAGCGCTCCAGGTTGGCGTCGGCGTCCCCATCGAGGGGGGCGTGCCAGATCTCGGCCGCCTCGAGCACGCGCAGCCGATAGTCCACCAGCCCATCCACGTGCACCACTTCGGTGTGCCTCGTGATCAGGTCAATGGCTGGCAGGAAACGCTGGCGCTGGAGCCCTCCCCGATAGAGGTCCTGCGGCGCACTGTTGGACGTGGCTACGAGGGTGACGCCCTTCTCCAGCAGGCACTCGACGAACCGTCCCAGGAGCATGGCGTCAGCGATATCGGCGACGTAGAACTCATCGAAGCAGATCACGCGGGCTTCACTGGCAAAGTCTGCGGCGACCATAGCCAGGGGATCCTGAGACTCGCGCAGTCCGGCCAGCCGCCGGTGGACGCGGCTCATGAGGCGATGAAAGTGATAGCGCCGCTTGTCGGCGAAGGGCAGCCACTCAAAGAAGATGTCCATCATGAGCGTCTTGCCGCGGCCTACGCCGCCCCACAGGTAGGCGCCACGGACGGTTGCGGGTGCGGGCAACGCTGGCAGGAACCGACGGAGCAGGTTTGGCACCCGCCGGACGGGTCGTGCCGCCAGTTCCCGACCCACCCGGTCCAGAACCACCACGGCGCGGGCCTGTGCGGCATCGTCGCTGAGACCGAGTTCGGTCTTGGCAGCCTGATAGCGGGTGAGAAGGTCCATGGCGCGACGGGTGACTGGTGAACGCACAATCTACCGGTTTCCAGGGGCGCCACGGTAGACTGACGTCGCTATGTCCGAACGGGAACGCATGGAGTTTGACGTGGTGATCGTGGGCGCCGGGCCCTGCGGCCTGGCGGCTGCCTGCCGGGTCCTGCAGCTGGCGTCGGCAGCAGGCCGGGAGGTGACCGTCTGCGTCGTGGAAAAGGGCGCTGAGATCGGCGCGCACATCCTGTCGGGTGCCGTCTTTGAGCCGACGGCGCTGACGGAGCTCTTCCCGGACTGGCGTGAGCGGGGCGCGCCGGTCACTACGCTGGTCGTCCATGACGAGTTTCACTGGCTGCGGAATGCCACGGCGAGCCTGAAGGTTCCGGAGTTCTTTATCCCGCGCCCCATGCGCAATCAGGGCAACTACATCATCAGCCTCGGCCGCCTCTGTCAGTGGCTGGGCCAGCAGGCAGAGGCCCTCGGGGCCAATCTTTTTCCCGGTTTCGCGGCCTCCCGTGTGCTCTACGAGAATGGCCGGGTGGCCGGCGTGATTACGGGCGACCTGGGCCGCGGTGCCGACGGCGTCGAGAAGCCGGGGTTCCAGGCCGGTTATGAGCTTTGCGGCAAGTACACGATTTTTGCCGAGGGCTGCCGCGGGCACCTCGGCGAGGAGTTGATGGAAGTCTACGGGCTGCGGGAAGGGTGCGATCCCCAGCACTACGGTATCGGTCTCAAGGAAGTGTGGACCATCGATCCGGCCAGGCATCGGGAGGGCCTCGTCGTCCACACCCTGGGTTGGCCGCTGGCGGGTGATACCGAGGGGGGCGGCTTTTTGTATCACGCCGCAAACAACCAGGTGTACCTGGGGGTCATCATCGCGCTGAACTACACGAACCCCCACCTGAATCCCTTCGAGGAATTTCAGCGCTGGAAGCAACACCCCGCCATTCGGCAGGTGCTGGAGGGCGGCCAGCGGGTGAGCTATGGGGCCCGGGCGGTTAACAAGGGCGGGCTGCAGTCCCTGCCCCGGCTCGTCTTCCCCGGCGGCCTGCTTTCCGGCTGTGACGCCGGGTTTCTGAATGGGGCGAAGATCAAGGGCTCCCACACCGCACTGAAGACAGGGATGCTGGCGGCCGAGGCGGTCTTCGACGCTCTGGGTCTGGGCGACGCCGCCCCGGCGGTTCTCGACAGCTTTGAGTCCGCTGTCCGTGGCTCCTGGGTCTGGCGGGAGCTTGAGGAAGGCCGCAATTTCGCCCCGGCGCAAAAGAAGTTTGGCTTGCTGCTCGGGGGAGCGTTTATCTGGCTGGATCAGAACGTGTTCAGGGGGCGGCTACCGTTCACACTTCACAGCCCCGTGCCGGATCACGTTGGCCTGAGCAGGGCGAGCGCAGCGCCAGTTATCGCCTATGGCAAGCCCGACGGCCGGATTGCCTTCGACCGCTTGTCCTCCGTCTTCCTCTCGAGCACCAACCACGAAGAAGATCAGCCTTGCCACCTCAGGCTGAAGGACCCGACCGTGCCGATTGCGCGGAACCTGCCTGACTATGACGAGCCCGCCCAGCGTTACTGTCCTGCTGGCGTCTATGAGGTCGTGCAGCAGGCCGATGGCACGCCCCGCTTCCAGATCAACGCGCAGAACTGTGTCCACTGCAAGACCTGCGACATCAAGGATCCGGCGGCGAACATCCGCTGGGTCACCCCAGAGGGCGGCGGCGGTCCCAATTACTCCGGCATGTAGGAGCGCCTTCAGGCGCGATCCCCTCCGCTCGCGCCTCAAGGCACTCCTACAACAGTTCGATGGCCGTGGCGATAGCCTCGCCGCCGCCGATGCACGCTGAGGCGACGCCTCGTTTGCGCCCGCGCTGTTGCAGCGCGTGGATCAGCGTTACCAGCAGCCGTGCACCGGTGGCGCCTATCGGGTGCCCGAGTGCACAGGCCCCACCGTGGACATTCACCCGAGCGTGGGGCACGCCCAGATCCCGCATCGCCGCCAGCGTTACGCAGGCAAAGGCTTCGTTGATCTCATAGAGATCGACGTCGGCAAGCTGCCAGCCGCTGGCAGCGAGCACCTTCTGCACTGCCGGAGTTGGCGCCGTCGTGAACCATTCGGGCTCCTGAGCGTGGCTGACCTGGCCAACGATGCGGGCCAGCGGCGTCAAGCCGCGGCGCGCCGCTTCGCTGGCACTCATCAACAACAGCGCCGCAGCACCATCCGAGATTGACGAGGAGGTAGCGGCGGTCACCGTGCCATCCTTGGCGAAGGCCGGGCGCATGGTTGGAATTCGTTTAACGTCGCAACGACCGGGCTCCTCGTCTTCCGCCACGACAGTTTCACCAGCGCGGGTCTTGACGGCCACGGGCGCAATTTCCTCCAGAAAGTAGCCATTGCGCCCGGCGGCCAGAGCCCTCTGCACCGACTCGATGGCGAAATTGTCCTGCTCGGCGCGAGTGAAGCCATAGCGCCTCGCTGTGGCTTCGCCGAAGTAGCCCATCATCTGGCCGTCATAGGGATTCTGGAGACCGTCGTAGAACATATGGTCCAGTACTTCCTGGTGACCCATGCGGTAGCCACTCCGGGCCTTGGGGAGCAGGTAGGGGGCGTTGCTCATGGACTCCATCCCTCCAGCAAGGACGATGGTGGCGCCCCCCGACTGGATCAGGTCCGCGCCCATGTGCACGGTCTTCATGCCTGAGCCACAGACCTTGTTGATCGTGGTGGTGGGTACGGAGACCGGGAGACCGGCGGCCAGACTGGCCTGGCGGGCCGGAGCCTGGCCCAGCCCGGCCTGGAGGACCGAGCCGATCAGTGCTTCGCTGATATCGCCTGCCGGCACCCCGGCATCGGCCAGGCAGGCCCGGGCTGCGGCGGCGAAGAGTTCGGGAGCGGGAACGGCGCTGAGTGCGCCCTGAAAAGCACCGATAGGCGTGCGGCGGGCGGCAACAATAACCACGGATTCGCGGGACAAGAACGCACTCCTTTGCAACGGCTGAGCCGAAAGTGCGCCGAAGTATGCAGTGCAAAATGTCCCGCGCCAAGCCGCAGCGGAAGTCGTCGCCTTATGTCTCCCCGGTGCGGTCAGGCCGGTCCCGCCGCGACTTAAAGACCGGGTGGAGGTCCGGTTCGCCCAGTTCCGCCAGGATGCTGCGTCGCGCGTCCTCCAGCAGGCTCGCAACGTCGCCCGCAGCGCAGGGAAACAGGGCTGGCTTCACGATCACGTCGATTCGCCCTGGCCTGGGCAGTACCTGCTCGGCGGGCAGCATCTGCCGACTGCCCCGAATGACGACCGGCACGATGGGCACCTGGCCCCGGAGCGCGGCAGCGAAAGCCCCGTTGTGGAAGCGTCGCAGGCCAGACTCGGCTGTGAACGTGCCTTCAGGAAAGAAGGCCAGAGACTCCTGGGCGCGAGCCTTCTGGAGTATCCGGCGCGCGTCCGCGGCGCTTTTGTGCGCGTCATGGCGCTCCACGAACTCCGACCCGATGCGCCGCAGCAGGAAGTGGGCGAGGGGCACCCGCGTCATCTCCCGCTTGATGACAAAGCCAAAGCGGGGCGGCAGGGCCGCCGTGAGGATCGGTCCATCCAGGTAGCTCGCATGGTTGGCGACGATAATGCACGGTTCAGCAGGAATGTGACTCAATCCGCTGATGACTAACCGGGTGCCCGTGAGACGAAACACGCTCCCGGCCATGCCGCGCACGATGCGCCGCCGCCTCGCGAGCCCCGGCATGACGGCCAGCAGGGCCACGCTGACCAGTGTCATAACCGCGAACGTGACGGTGGCATAGACTCCAAACAGGAGTCGGCCCAGTCGGGAGAAGGTGTGCTGCATTCTGTCGTTTAGTCAAATGGTAAGTTTATGTAATTCATCATAATTTGTGAGTATGGTCACGCCGGCAAAAAGCTGCCGCCGACATACTCGCCCTTGTCAAAAATCACGGGCTGAAGCACTGATGTCACCAGGGTCTGTCAATCACGTCGCGAGTACTCGCCCGACCCCGACGTCTTCGGAGGGCATCGTCGACAAGTTTCTCGATGCCATCTGGATGGAGCGGGGTCTGTCGATCAACACTCTCGGCGCCTATCGGGCCGACCTGATGGCCCTCCAGCGCTGGCTTGCGCAGCGCGACACCAGCCTGATGTTTGCCACCCGTGCTGATCTCCTGGCCTTCATTGCCAATCGCGCGAAGGAGGGGTCCAAGCCCCGGTCGACGGCGCGCCAGCTGTCCAGTTTCCGACGCTTCTACCGCTTCCTGGTCCGGGAGGGCGTGATTCAGGAAGATCCCACTGTCAAAATTGAGATGCCGAAGATCGGCCGCTCCCTGCCAAAGTCTCTCACGGAAAACGAGGTCGAGTCCCTGCTGGCTGCCCCCGAGATTTCGGACCCCCTCGGCCACCGGGACCGGGCCATGCTCGAGGTGCTCTACGCCACGGGGCTGCGCGTCTCCGAACTGATCAACCTCAAGCAGAACCAGGTCAACCTGAATCAGGGGGTGCTGCGTATCCGCGGCAAGGGCGACCGGGAACGGCTCATCCCGATAGGTGAAGAATCCCAGCGCTGGCTGCGGGAATTCCTGACCGGTCCCCGGGTGGAGATCCTGCTGGAGCGGCAGAGTGAATACCTGTTTCCCACCCGCCGTGGCGATCGCATGACCCGGCAGGCTTTCTGGCACATCATCAAGCGCTACGCCAAGAAGGCGGACATTGCCGGCAAGCTCTCGCCCCACACGCTGCGCCACGCCTTTGCCACCCACCTGCTGAACAATGGCGCCGACCTGCGGGTTGTGCAGATGCTTCTCGGCCACAGCGACCTCTCGACCACCCAGATATACACCCACGTGGCCCGGGAACGGATGAAGGAACTGCACGCCCAGCACCACCCCCGGGGCTGATTCGCCCCAGTCGGCCTCTCACCAAGTGCGTGCTAGTATCGCGCCCCGCTCAGGGTGGCACTGAACCTTGGTTCTGTTGACCGGTCCCATGGGCATCATTTTCTGGCCTGATCCCCAAGGTGCTGACCATGTCGATCCGTGTCTTGCTGCCCACCCTGGCGCTGGGCCTCATCCTCGCACTGCCCGCTGCGGCCCAGACTGCCGCGGTTCAGACGGCCGCGGCCCCGGACCCCCGCGCGGCCATTGCCGCCAAGTTTCCTGATGTGCGTCCCGAGCAGGTCTCCCCGTCCCCTGTCCAGGGCCTGTTTGAAGTCCGCATCGGCGCCAAGATTGCCTATGTTTCAGCTGACGGTCGCTTCCTGGTCCAGGGCGAGATTTTCGATCTCGACAGTGACCTGAACCTGACCGAAGGCCGCCGCGAAGCAGTGCGCCGGGACGTTCTCGCCGGGGTTAGCGAGGCCGACATGGTCGTCTTTGCGCCGAAGACCAAGCCGACCAGCACGGTTACCGTCTTTACCGATATTGATTGCGGTTACTGCCGCAAGTTGCACAAGCAGATTGCTGACTACAACGCCAGGGGCATCAAGGTGCGCTATATGTTTTTCCCCCGGAGCGGTCCGGGCACCGAGAGCTGGACCAAGGCAGAACAGGTTGCCTGTGCCAAGGATCGGCGCACGGCGCTGACGCGCGCGAAGCTTGGTGAGACGTTTAAAGACAAGCCCTGCAAGGTGAATCCGGTGGCGCAGGATTACAAGATCGCCAAAGAGTTTGGGCTGCAGGGCACCCCTGCGATCGTGCTCGAGTCGGGCGAACTGATCGGCGGGTATCTGGATCCGGCCGAGCTCTCCAAGTACATCGCAGAGCAGAAAGTCGCAAAGAACCAGCCGGTAGGAGCGCCTT
>JBBQJK010000080.1:0-7874 GCA_038325835.1 Gammaproteobacteria bacterium | reverse complement strand
GCACCAACTACCGCGGTGCGTCCGCCGAGATCATCGAACGCCGCATCACCCAGCTGCTGGAGGACGGGGTCTCAGGCATTGCCGGCATCCAGAAGCTCACCTCCACGAGCCAGGACGAGCGCTCCAGCATCACCCTGGAGTTCTCCCTGGACCGGGACCCGGACGGCGCCGCCAACGACGTGCGCGAGCGCGTTTCCCGCCTCCTGAAGCAGCTGCCTGAGGACGCGGACACGCCCGAGGTCACCAAGCAGGACCAGGGCATGGACGCCACGCTCTACATCAGCGCGGAGAGCCAGACCCGCTCGCTGATGGAACTCACCGACTACGCCGAACGCAACCTGGTGGACCGCCTGTCGGCGGTCGACGGCGTGGCCCAGATCCGCCTGGCCGGCGCCCAGAACCGGGCCATGCGCATCTGGTTGAACCGGGACGCCCTGGCGGCCCGCGGTCTCACCGTGCAGGACATTGAGGACACCCTCCGTCGCGAGAACGTCGAGCTGCCGGCAGGCCGCATTGAGTCCCGCCAGCGGGAGTTCTCCCTGCGCACGGAAACGGGCCTCAACATCCCCGAGGACTTCGAGGCGCTGGCGGTGGGCCGAGGGCCGGACGGCTACCTGATCCGCCTGGGCGAGGTCGCCGACGTGCGGATCGAGCCGGAGGACTCCCGGTTCTTCTCCCGGTCCAACCGGGTGTCGGGCGTGAGCTTAGGAATAGTGCCCCAATCGAAAGCCAATATCCTGAAGGTCAACCGGGCGGTGCTGCGGGAGGTCGAGGCCCTGCAGGGCACGCTGCCCGGGGACATCAAAGTGGGACCCAGCATCGATTTTTCGAAGTTCATCGAGGAGTCGATGATCGAGGTGGCCAAGGTGCTGGCGGAGTCGCTGATCCTGGTGCTGATCGTGATCTTCGCCTTCGTCGGCTCCGTGCGCGCCACAATCATTCCCGCCGTGACGATCCCGGTGGCGATCATCGCGGCGTTCATCGCCATGGCGGCGCTGGGCTACACCATCAATACCCTGACGCTCCTCGGCCTCGTTCTGGCCATCGGGCTCGTGGTGGACGATGCCATCGTCGTGCTCGAGAACATCGTGCGGCAGATGGAACTCGGGAAGCCCCCCCTCCTCGCAGCCGTGGACGGCAGCCGGGAGATCGCCTTCGCCGTGATCGCCACCACCATCGTGCTGGTGGCCGTGTTTGTGCCCATCTCCTTCATGCCCGGCAACCTGGGCCGGTTGTTCGGCGAGTTCGGGCTATCGCTGGCCGCAGCCATTGCCTTCTCGGGGCTGGTGGCGCTGACGCTGGTGCCCATGCTCACCTCCAAGTTCTTCGCCAACGGTATGCGCCGGGGCCGGCTGGCCACGCGGCTGGATGCCTTCTTCAAGCGGCTCACGGAACGTTACCGGGCCTCCCTCGCCCGCTTCGTGCAGCGGCCCTGGGTGGCCGTTGGGCTACTCACCGCCACGGCGGCGGGCGGCGCCGGGCTCTACAGCGTGCTGCCCAGCGAGTACGCGCCCGCCGAGGACCGCAACATGATGCTGATGATGGTGCGCGCCCCCGAGGGGTCGTCGCCCAGCTATATGGACAGGCAGGTCCAGCAGATCGAGAGCGCCGTGATGCCCTACGTGGAAGCCCGCGACGTGAAGCGCGTGGTGGCCCGCACGGGCATGTGGGGCGCCGGCGGCGACGTGAACACCGCCTTCATCTACATGCCCCTGGAATCCCGCACGGTTCGCGAGCGTTCCGCCCAGGAACTGTCCGCCGAGATCCGGGCGAAGGTGTCCCAGCTGCCGGGCGCCATGCCGACGGTATTCCTACCGCCCAGCCTGGCAATCCGCTCAGCCGGCTCGGGCCTGGCGGTAGTGCTCAGCGGCACCACCTACGAGCAGCTGACGGCCTGGCAGGACCAGATACTGGCCAAGGTCGCCGCGGACAACCCGAAGATCCTCGGCATACGCTCGGACTTCTTCCCGACGAAGCCCAAGATCAAGATCAAGATCGACCGCAACCGGGCTTTTGACCTGGGGATTTCGCTGCAGTCGATCGGCCGCACCCTGGAGACCATGCTGGGTTCACGGATCGTCACCACCTTCGTCGAAGGCGGCGAGGAGTACAACGTGGTGCTCCAGGGTGTCGCACGGGACCGGGCCACGCCGTCGGACCTGGCGAACATCTACGTGCGCTCCGAACGCTCGGGCCAGCTGGTGCCGCTGGCCAACCTGGTGCAGCTCGAGGAAGTGGCGGGCCCGAAGGAACTGAAGCGCTTCAACCAGCTGCGCTCAGTCACGCTGACAGCGAGCCTGGCGCCCGGCTACTCGCTGGGCGAGGCGGTGAAGTACATGGAGGAGCTGATCGCCACCGAGCTGCCGGCCGATGCGGTCATCGCGTTCGACGGTGAGGCGCGGGAGCTGAGGGAGTCCGGCAACGCCGTCTACTTTACGTTCGGGCTCGCCCTGATCATCGTATTTCTAGCCCTGGCGGCGCAATTCGAGAGCTTCCGTCACCCGTTCATCATCATGCTGACGGTGCCGCTCGCCATTACCGGCGGACTCGTGGGCCTCTGGCTCTTTGGGTCGTCCATAAACGTATACAGTCAGATCGGCGCCATCATGCTGATCGGACTTGCAGCGAAGAACGGCATCCTGATCGTGGAGTTCGCCAACCAGCTGCGGGACCGGGGCGTGGAGTTCGTGGAGGCCATCGTCTCGGCGGCCGCCATCCGGCTGCGGCCCGTCGTGATGACGAGCCTCTGCACAGCGTTTGGCGCGGTACCGCTGATCCTGGCAGCCGGCGCGGGGGCCGAGTCGCGGCGCACGCTCGGTGCCACGGTCTTCTTCGGAGTGACGATCTCGGTGTTCCTGACGCTCTACCTGATCCCGGCGTTGTACGTGCTGATCGCGCGCAAGACCAAGTCGCCCGAGTATCTCGGGCGACTGATCGACAAGCTGAAGAGGGAGTCGCCCGACGTCGCGACGGAGAAATTGTAGGAGCGGCTTCAGCCGCGACGTTGATAATCCGGTTCGCGGCTGAAGCCGCTCCTACGGGCGATTAGCCAGCAGCTGCCTTCTTCGCCCCCCCTGGCCATCAGCCGGATGCCCCCACCCACAGCCTTGACGCCCCCCAGCGGCCGCAGGGATACTTAAGGTATGTTCAAGGCTCCTCAGACCGTCGGCTGGTGGTGGCGATCCTCAGCTCTCTCCGCAAGGAGGGGCTTGGCTTAGCCCGTCGCCTCTACTAAAAGAGCACGAGCAGCCCAGGACCCATCCTCGCGGAAGCGACGATGGGTTTTTTGTTTTACGCAGTCTCAATTATGAAACCACCTTTTGACATCGCTGCCGATCTGGATACCCCGGTATCCACGTATCTGAAGCTGGCACCGCTCAAGCCCCGGTACCTGCTGGAGAGCGTCGAGGGCGGTGCCCATCTGGCCCGTTACTCTTTTCTTGGCTTCGGCGAGGCCCTCGAATTCCGGCTGGATAGTGCGGGGATGACGGTGGCCGGCGAGCGGCACGCCCGTCCCACCGGTCGGGACGAGCTGCTCACGGCGCTGCGGACCACCCTGGCAAAGGCCCCGCGCCTGGCCCCGGTGATCCCGGACCTGCCCTTTGCGGGCGGTCTGGTAGGCGTTGCCGGGTACGACCTGGTCCGCTACTTCGAGAGGTTGCCGAAGCCGCCCGTCAATCCCGACAACCCTGTCGCCCCGGACGCTGCCTACCTCGCCGCCGAATCCCTGCTGGTTTTCGATCACCTGACCCGGCGTATCGCGCTGCTGCACGCGGGTCCGGAGGCCGAGCGCGTCCAGCTGCGCCGCAGGGTCATCGAACTGTTGCGCGGCGCGCTGCCCCCGGCGCCTCCCCGGGGCAGTCACACGGCGGCCAGCCAGAGTTTCAGCGGTGACGACTTCAAGCGGGCAGTGGCGGCCAGCAAAACCTACATCACCACGGGCGACGTCTACCAGCTGGTGCTCTCGGTGCAGTTCACGGGTCGGCACACGCTCGCACCCTTCGAGACCTACCGGGCACTGCGGCTGCTCAATCCCTCGCCCTATATGTTCTTCGTCGATCTGGGCGACATCCAGGTGGCCGGGTCGTCACCCGAGGCGCTGGTGAAGCTGCGCCGCGGGCACGCCTCGCTCCGGCCCATCGCCGGGACACGACCCCGGGGCGCCACACCGGAGCAGGATGTGGGCCACGAGCAGTCGCTGCTCGCGGACGAGAAGGAGAACGCCGAGCACGTCATGCTGGTGGATCTGGCGCGCAACGATCTGGGCCGCGTGGCTGCCGCCGGTTCGGTTTACGTGGATCCCTATCGCTGCATCGAGCGCTACAGCCACGTCATGCACATCGTCAGCGGTGTGCAGGGCGAGCTCGCCGCGGGCAAGGACGCCTTCGACCTGTTCGCCGCGGCGTTTCCGGCAGGTACCCTCGTCGGGGCACCAAAGGTCCGCGCCATGGAGCTGATCGACGCACTGGAACCCGTTCGGCGCGGCCTCTACGCCGGCACGGTGGGCTATTTCGGCAGTAACGGCGACATGGACCAGGCCATCGCGATCCGCACGCTGATCTTCCGGGGCGACACCTACCACTACCAGGCCGGCGCCGGCATCGTCGCCGACAGCGTCCCCGAGGCGGAGTATCAGGAGGTCCTGGCCAAAAGCGCCATCCTCCGCAACGCCCTCACCCTTGCGGAGGATGGCTTGTGAGCGTCAAGCGACCGCAACTCCTGCTGATCGACAACTACGATTCTTTCACCTACAACCTGGTGCAGGCTTTTCTCGTGCTCGGTGCGGATGTGCAGGTGTACCGGAATGATGAGCTGACCGTGCCCCAGGCGCTTGCCCTGCAGCCCACCCACCTGTGCATCTCGCCCGGACCGGGCCGCCCGGACGACGCCGGCGTCTCCCTCCAGATGCTGGCCGCCTTCGAGCGCCGCGTGCCGATCCTGGGCGTGTGTCTCGGCCATCAGTCCCTGGTGCAGCACTTCGGTGGCCGGATCGTTGCGGCCGACCGCCTGATGCATGGCAAGACCTCGATGATCGACCACGACGGGCGCACGATTTACGCGGGCTTAAGTCAGCCTTTCCAGGCCGGTCGTTACCATTCCCTGGCCGCGGAGGCTGCCAGCCTGCCCCCCGTGCTGGAGATCACCGCCCGCAGTGAGCGTGGCGAGATCATGGGGGTCCGCCACCGGGAACTGCCCCTCGAGGGCGTGCAGTTCCACCCGGAAAGCGTGCTCACCCCGGAAGGTAACCGGCTGCTGGGAAGTTTCCTGAGCCTGTCAGCCCTCATGCCGTCCCGGGCCGGGTGACCGCAGTGCCCGGGATGAGCGTCACGCTGGAGCTGCTGCTGGGGCGCATGGACTTGTCCGAGGCTGATGCGGGGAACCTGCTGGGCGCACTGACCGACGAGGCACTGCCGCCGGCCCTGGCCGCTGCCCTGCTGGTGGCGTTGCGGGCCAAGGGCGAGACCGCGGCAGAAGTCCGGGGCTTTGCCACGGCCATG
This sequence comes from Gammaproteobacteria bacterium, assembly GCA_038325835.1. Lineage (GTDB taxonomy): Bacteria > Pseudomonadota > Gammaproteobacteria > Steroidobacterales > SHZI01. The sequence goes on along the minus strand of JBBQJK010000080.1, from coordinate 2,376 downwards.
CGCGGCCTGGGTCGCCGCTTCGACCTCCCGCCCGGACTCCCCGCCGCCGATATCGTGGGCACGGGCGGCGACGGGTCGGGCAGCCTGAATCTGTCCACCGGCGCGGCGCTGCTCGCAGCAGCTTGCGGACTGCCGATCGTCAAGCACGGCAACCGATCCATCTCGTCGAAGTCGGGCAGTGCCGACGTGCTGGAAGCCCTCGGCATCCGGTTACCGGAAGACCCGGACGCCGCCCGCGCCCTGTTTGACGCGACCGGCTTCACCTTCCTCTTCGCACCGAACTTTCACCCCGCCATGAAGGCCATCGCGCCGGTGCGCCGGGCGCTCGGGGTGCGCACCGTCTTCAACATCCTGGGTCCGCTGACGAATCCGGCGGCACCGCCTTTCGGCCTGATTGGCGCCTTCGACGTGCCCACGGCCCGCTTGATGGCCGACACCCTGGCGGGGATGCCGATCCAGCGCTGTTTCGTCGTGCATGGCGAGCCGGGGTGGGATGAGGCGACGCCGGTGGGACCGTTCACCGTTTTCGAGGTGCGGCCCGGCATCGTCCGCCGGCACCGGCGCGACCCGGCGCATTACGGCCTGCCCCGCTGCACGCCGGAAGACCTGGCCGGCGGCGAGGCGTCAGAGAATGCCCGAGCCATCGAGGCTGTGCTGACCGGCCGGGACACGGGCCCCCATCGGGACGCGCTCGTGCTGGGCGCCGGCCTTGCCCTGGATCTTACCGGCCGGACCCGCGGGCTCCGCCGCGGCATTGAGCTGGCCCGCCGGACGCTGGTCAGCGGCGGCGGCACTGCGCTGCTTGAACGTCTGCGGGCCCACCAGCCGTGAGCAGCCGGGAGCCCAACTTTCTCGCGCGCATGGCGGCCAGTAGCCGCTTGCGGTCGGACGCTGCGGAGTTGCGCCGGCCCGCTGGCCCCCTGGCCGAGCGCTTGCGTCGGCTCCGGCCACCGCCCGCACTCAGGCTCTCGCCCCAGGGCTTCGATTTGATCGCAGAAGTGAAACGCCGGTCACCGTCGGCGGGGACTCTGGCCTCGGGCGCGCTCCAGATCGCCGCCCAGGCCCGAAATTACGTACGGGGTGGCGCTGCCGCGCTCTCGGTGCTGACCGAGCCGGCCGAATTTGCCGGCGACCTCGCGCACCTGAAAGAGGTTGCAGCAGCTGCGGCTCCCGTGCCGGCCCTGCGCAAGGACTTTCTGGTCTCGCCTTACCAGCTTCTCGAGGCCCGCGCGGCCGGTGCCGGCGGCGTGCTGCTCATCGCGGCGATCTTCGACGACCGGGCCTTGCGCGCGATGCTCCGCGCCACGCACCAGCTGGGTATGTTTGCGCTGGTCGAGGTTTTCGATCAGACCGACCTGGAGCGCACCGTGCCGGCTATTCGCGCCGCGGGTCCTGCCATTGAAGACGGGCGCTGCCGGACGCTCCTCGGCGTGAACTGCCGGGATCTCCGCACGCTGCAGGTGGACTTCGGCCGCTTTGCAGCCCTTGCCCCGCATCTGCCCCGGGGCGTGCCTGCTGTGGCCGAAAGTGGCGTCGAGTCCGTGGGCCAGGCCGCGCGAGTGGCGGGCCTGGGCTACGACCTGGCCCTGGTGGGCACGGCGCTCATGCGGGCGTCGGACCCAGGCCGCTTGGCGACTGAACTGCTCGAAGCCGGCCGCGCCTCGGCCTTCGCGTCCCGCCGCAGCCTGTTGCAACAATGAGAGTCTTCGTGAAGATCTGTGGTCTCTCTACCCCCCGCACTGTCTCGGCGGCGGTCAGCGCGGGTGCCGACGCCATCGGCTTTGTCTTTGCTGAATCTCCGCGCCAGGTTACGCCGAAACGTGCTGGGGAGCTGTGCGCTGGTGTGTCGCCGGTGATCATTCGAGTGGCGGTCATGCGTCACCCGACGGCGGCGGACTGGCAGGCGGTGGCTGAGCAGTTTGAGCCGGACTGGCTTCAGACGGACGCGGAAGATTTTGTCGGGCTGGACGTGCCGGGGAGATTTGGCCGACTATCGGTCTATCGCGACACGCCGGCGCTGGATGCCACGGCTGTGCCCACGGACGGACCCGTACTGTTCGAGGCGCCGGACAGCGGGGCGGGCGCCCGCGCTGACTGGCGGCGGGCCGCGTCTCTGGCCACCGGCCGGCAACTGATACTGGCGGGCGGGCTAACCCCGGACAATGTGGGGGACGCCATTACTATCGTCCGGCCCTGGGGCGTGGACGTGAGCAGCGGCGTTGAATCGAAGCGCGGCGTGAAGGACCTGGGGCGCATTGCCGCCTTTCTTCAGGCTGTGCGGGAAGCAGAACAGGCACATCTCCATGCAGACTGAAGAACTCCTCCCGGCCCAGCGTGCGGATCTCCTGCGCCGCTTAGTGGCTGGCGAACTGCCCG
>JBBQJK010000079.1:0-7891 GCA_038325835.1 Gammaproteobacteria bacterium | reverse complement strand
TTTGCTTCTCGGGGTGAAGACCGCTGTTCGCCCCCGGTAATCCACCGCGCCGGAAACCAGGGTAGTGCCAGGCCCGGTCAGCCTGAAGCGGGCTGCCGTCAGAGACGACGCGCTCATGTCCTCGCTAAAGGTGGCACTGATCTTCTGGTTGAGGGGAAAGTCAGTACCAGCGTCGGGGGGTCCCGTCGCAATCATGACGGGGATCGTGGTGTCCGCCGATCCGGCAGTGACGAAACACCAGGCGAAATCCGTGGCGAGCGGGTTGCCCGCCAGGTCCTCGATGCCAGTGACAACGGTTGCCGTGTAGCGCTTGTTGGGAGCGAGTCGCGTGGCGGGGGTAAACACGCCGACGCGATTGCCGACCTCGAAGCTGACGGTACCCGGCACCGCATTGCTCCCCTCCGTCAGCCGGAAAGTGTCCGTGTTGATGGCCCCCGGCGCCATCGCCTCACTGAAGGTGACGGTCAGCGCGCTGTTGGTCCCGAGGACGAGGCTGTCCTCGCCCGGGGTCATACTGGTCACGGTGGGCGCGGTGGTGTCCGCTACGACCGATACGCCGCCACTGCCGCCGGAGCCTCCTCCGCCGCATCCGGCCAAGCCTGTGAGCAGTACCAACGCTGACAGCGGCCTGCGGGCGATTGAGCGAAATCGCTTCGAGCGAGCGTCGCAAACGCGCATAGGTGTCTGTTCCCAAGTGTTTACGAACATAAGTGTTCCCGATCCCCAGTCGATGCTCTGTGCGAGAGCGTACATAGGGCGCGCAGTGTGCATGAGCTAACGGAAGTGCCTTTCCCGGAAAGTCGTGCTCCCGTTGCCCGCGGTTGTCGAGGTATCACGGCGTATTCGCGCCCCCGAGCCGGTGGCGGTCCGGGCCGCACAAATGTTGGCCAGCATCTGTAGGTGGCGTCTTACACGCGGTTGCTACCCCTCCCGGACATCAGCCGGGTCGCGTTTGCCGCACGCTGGCTTCGGTCCCGCAGTAATCTTTTGGGACCGTTTCAAGGGTGAGCCGGTATGGAAAGTTTCGCGCACCGCATTGCTGCGAAGGATGAGTCGAAGCACTCCTCCTGCGAGTCCCTCGCCAGCAGTATGGACCTCCTCCAACAATCAGTGGCAGCCCTCACAGAGCTGCAGTCCACGTTAGTCGAAGGGTTCCGTGACGGCAGCCTTTCCACCGAGAAGGCCCGCGTGCTGACCGCCAAGACCGCACGGCTGCGCCGGAACTTGGTCCGGCTGGCGGGCATGGTCGAAGTCACGTCCCACGATGCAAACCACGACGCGCTGACAGGGCTGCCAAATCGCACCCTGATGGTTGATCGGCTGCACCAGGCCATTGCTCAAGCCGACCGCAATAGACTCCAAGTTGCCGTGCTGTTCATCGACCTGAACGGTTTCAAAGCCGTCAACGATCGCCACGGCCACGCAGCCGGTGACAAACTCCTCCAGCACGTTGCAACCATGCTGCAGGGCGCGGTCCGTGGCAGTGACACCGCGTGCAGGTTTGGCGGCGACGAGTTCGTCGTCCTGCTGCCCGACATTGCTGACGCGGGCGGAGTCCCGGCGCTGGCGGAAAAGATCCGCGACCGCATTGCGAATCCGCTGTCCTGGCTGGGACAGACGCTGTGCATATCTGCCAGCGTAGGCGTTGCGCTCTATCCCGCGGACACGCGGAATCCCGAGCACCTGATCGAGTTGGCGGACGCGGCGATGTTTCGCGCCAAGGGCCTCGCCACAGGACTGCCGCCCCGTGCCGTGAGGCGCGTCCGAAAAGCTCCCCCCGCCACCGCCCCAATTCCTCGGGACGTTCCCGCCAAGCACTGACGCTCAGCGCGCGTAGTGGAGGAATCCCAATGCCACACCCTCGAATCGAAGGTTATGCCATCGTCTCTGAGGATGGGATGCTGGCGTTACGGTTGGCGTGATCGGGCGGCCGGGGTAGGGTGATAATCCCACTAATTGTACCTCTCGGCAGAAGTGGATCTAAGGAGGCTATCAGCCCAATCCCAGCAAGGCGCTTGCGTGCCGGGCGATCATCAGTTCCTCGTTCGTCGGGATCAACCAGGCCGAGACGCGGCTACCCGCCCGGGACAGGCGCGGTCCCCCAGCACCGTTGGCGTCCGGATCCAGGTCGATGCCCAGCCAGGCAGACGCCGCGCTGATCCGGGCGCGGATCTCGGCCGAGTTCTCGCCGATGCCGGCCGTGAAGACCAGGGCGTCAAGGCCGCCGAGCACCGCGGCGAGTGCGCCGATTTCCCGCTTGGCCCGGTAGACAAAGAAGTCCACGGCGAGTCGCGCCGCTGGCTCAGCGCTCTTCAGCAGGTCGCGCATGTCGCCGCTGATTCCCGAAATACCCAGCAGGCCGGACTTTTGGTAGAGCATCGCCTCGACCTCGCCGGTCGACATGCCAAGCGTCTGGAAGAGGTACAGGACAATGCCCGGGTCGAGCGCGCCCGGCCGGGTGCCCATACAGAGGCCGTCCAGGGCCGAAAAGCCGAAAGTGGTGTCAATGCTTCGGCCGCCCCGCAGGGCGCACAGGCTGGCCCCGTTGCCGAGGTGCGCGACGATGACGCGACCGCTGGCAATCTCCGGCGCCACCCGCGGCAGCACCGCGGCGATGTATTCGTAGGACAGTCCATGGAAGCCGTAGCGCTGAACCCCTGAGCGGCAGACCTCCCGGGGCAGTGGCACCACCCCGGCAACAGCCGGCTGGCCACGATGGAAGCTCGTGTCGAAGCAGGCCACCTGGGGCACGCCCGGGAGGCGCCCGGCCACCGCCTCAATGATCGCCAGATTGTGCGGCTGGTGCAGGGGCGCCAGAGGGATCAGCTCGCGCAGTTCGGCCAGCACGGCCGGCGTGACGACCACCGGGCCGGCACGATGCGGGCCGCCATGCACGACCCGGTGGCCAACACCCAGCACGCGCGAGCCCCCACCGCCTAGCCGCAGGGCGGCCGAGAGCGCCTCGAGCGCTGCGTCAATATTATCGACCCCGCCTCCCGCCTCCGGCTGCCAGGCTCCCGTCCCGGGTCGGGCGAAGACGCTGAATTTCAGGCTCGAGGAGCCGGCGTTGAGGACCAGGAGGTACTCGCTCACGGTTCAGCGCCCGGCAGGATCCAGCCTGCGGCGCTGGTCATAAACCACGAGTGTCGCGATGGCGCAGCTGCCGATCCACGCCCGCACGTTATCCGCCCGGCTCGTCAGGATGATCGGAACGCGCGCGCCGAGGACAAGGCCCGCGCTGTCGGCGTTGGCCAGGAAGGTGAGCTGCTTGGCGAGAATGTTGCCGGCCTCGAGGTTGGGGGCTAGCAGGATGTCGGGATCCCCGGCGACGGACGACTCGATGCCCTTGACCCGCGCCGCCTCCTTGCTGATGGCGTTGTCGAAGGCGAGCGGACCATCCAGGATGCCGCCGGTGATCTGCCTGCGGTCAGCCATCTTGCACAGGGCCGCGGCGTCGACGGTTGCCGGCATCTTCGAGGTCACCGTCTCCACCGCCGCCAGTATCGCGACCTTGGGCCACGCGATGCCCAGCGAGATGGCGAGGTCTATCGCGTTCTGGCAGATGTCTGCCTTCTCCTCCAGCGTCGGCGCGATGTTGATGACGGCATCTGTCACCAGCAGGACCTTGTGGTAGGTCGGGATGTCCATGATGAACACGTGGCTCAGGCGTCGGCTGGTGCGCAGCCCTGTGTCCCGCGCCAGGATGGCACCCAACAGCTCGTCAGAATGCAGGCTGCCCTTCATCAGCAGCTCGGCGCGGCCCTCACGCACCAGTTCCACGGCGCGCATGGCCGACGCATGGCTGTGGGGCGTATCGACGAGTTCCACGCTGCCGAGATTGATGCCGTGGCGGCCGGCGATGTCCCTGATACGGGCAACCGGGCCTACGAGGATGGGCCTGATCAGGCCGCGCGCGCCGGCCTCCATGACGCCAGTCAGAGCAGTCTCCTCACAGGGATGCGCAACCGCCGTCGGAATCGGCTCCAGTCCCAGGCAACGCGCCAGCAGCTGCTCGTACTTGCCGGTGCCCGTTTCACTGCTCATGGTGTGAATGTAGTCGGCGTACGCCGCACATGCCATATGCCAGCGCAGTACTCGCGAATAGACCGGTCGGAATAGAACTTGCCGGCGCGAGCGGTATTGAGGATCGACATGCGCGCCCAGCGGGCGCCGTCGCGAAAGGCGTGCTCGGCCTCGGCCTGGGCATCCACATACGCGCGGTAATCGGCGAGCACCAGGTAATCATCCTGGTGAAGCAGTTGATCGAGCAGCGGCTGGTACAGCGACCGATCGCCCCGCGCCAGACTGCCGTCGGCGAGCGCGTCGAGGGCGGCACGGAGTTCGAAGTCCCTTTCGTAGTAGTCGCGCGGCCGGTAGCCCCGGGCTAGAACCCCTGCCACCTCGTCAGCCGTGAGGCCAAAAAGAAAGAAATTCCCGGCCCCGGCCTCGGTGCGGATCTCCACGTTCGCCCCATCGAGTGTCCCGATCGTGACGGCGCCGTTCAGCATGAACTTCATGTTGCCCGTGCCGGAAGCCTCCTTGCCCGCCGTCGAGATCTGCTCGGACAGATCGGCGGCTGGATAGATCTGGTGTGCATTACTCACATTGAAATTCGGGAGAAACACGACCTTCAGCCGGCCACCGACCACCGGATCATTGTTTACGGCCTCGGCCACTCCATTGATCAGGCGGATGATGAGTTTCGCCATGTGGTAGCCGGGTGCGGCTTTGCCGGCGAATATGTAGCAGCGTGGCACCATGGCCAGACCCGGGTTGCGCAGCAGGCGCTGGTAAAGGGTGATGATATGCAGCACATTCAGATGCTGGCGCTTGTACTCATGGATCCGCTTCACCTGGATGTCGAACAGTGCGTCCGGGTCCACGCCATTGCCGATGACCTCGGCGAGGCGTTGTGCGAGGACCACCTTGTTATGCCGCTTCACGAGTGACCACCGTTCCTGGAAGCTGGCATCGCCGGCCAGGGCCTCCAGGTTCCGCAGCCGCGTCGGATCGGTCACCCAGTCGCTGCCGACCGCCTCGTCAAGCAGCCGTGCCAGCGGCGGGTTGCTCAGCGCGACGAAGCGCCGGGGAGTGACCCCATTGGTCACGTTGCAGAAACGGTCCGGCCAGAGCTCGGCGAAGTCACGCAACACGGTCTGCCTGAGAAGCGCACTGTGCAGTTCCGCCACGCCGTTCACGGCGTGACTGCCAACCGTGGCGAGGTGCGCCATGCGCACGCGCTTGCCGCCGACCTCGTCGATGAGCGACATCCGAGACGCGCGCGCGTCATCACCCGGGAAGCGCCGCCGCACTTCATCAAGAAATTGGCGATTGATCTCGATGATGATCTCCAGGGGGCGGGGGAGCAGGCTCTGGAAGAGCGGCAGGCCCCAGGTCTCCAGCGCCTCGGGCAGCAGCGTGTGATTCGTGTAGGCCAGCGTCCGGCACGTGATGTCCCAGGCGTCTTTCCACGGCACGCCCTTCTCGTCAATGAGCAGGCGCATCAGTTCGGCAACGGCGATCGACGGGTGTGTATCGTTCAGCTGGGCGGCAAAGAGCTCGGGCAACCGGGTCACGGGCTCGCGCTTGATCTCCATCATTCGCAGCATGTCCTGCAGGGAGCAGGACACGAAGAAGTACTGCTGGGAAAGTCGCAGCCGCTTGCCGACCTCCGGCTCGTCGTTGGGATAGAGCACCTTGGACAGGGTCTCCGAGATCACCTTGTCGGCGACGGCGCCGTAGTAGTCGCCGACCTGAAACTCGTCCAGGTCGAAGGACTCCACCGCCTCGCTCTTCCACAGCCGGAGGGTATTGCAGGTGTTGACCCGGTAGCCCGGCACCGGGGTGTCGCAGGCGACGCCCTTGACCTGGCTGCCAGGTACCCAGCGCACGCGGAAGTCGCCGTCCGGAAGGGTATCGGTCTCGGTGTGGCCGCCGAAGCTGACGTAGTAGGAGACCTCAGGCCGGACGATTTCCCAAGGGTTGCCTGACTGCAGCCACTTGTCGGTGACCTCGACCTGCCAGCCGTCGCGGATTTCCTGGTCGAAGATCCCGAACTCGTAGCGGATCCCGTACCCGATCGCGGGAATCTCGAGCGTGGCCAGCGAGTCCAGGAAGCAGGCGGCCAGCCGGCCAAGCCCGCCGTTGCCCAGGCCGGGTTCCTCCTCGAGCGCCATCAGCACATCCAGGTCGAGACCCAGTGAGTGAATGGCATCGCGCGCAGCGGCCTCTATGCCGAGGTTGAGGAGGTTGTTGCCCAGCTGCGGGCCGATCAGGAACTCAGCCGACAGGTAGCAGGCGACCTTGACGTCCGGGGCAGCATAGGCGCGTACGGAGGCGACCCACCGTGCCAGCATCCGGTCCCGGATGCTTGAGGCGAGGGCCATGTACCAGTTATAGGGCGTGGCGATGTCCGGATAGCGCCCCTGCAGGTAGACCAGGTTGTCGAGCACGGCCCGACGAATCGAGTCCGCCGACGAGCCCGTGCGGGCGGAGTCGTTGCCGGCTTCAGTAACCATGTCCCACCTGCATCAATAAGGCCATACCCAGTCGCTGATCCCGGCGCCGTCAGTGCCGTGAGTCTGCGCGTAGTTCAGGTGGTCGATGATCGCATTTTTCATTTCTTCCTTGAGGTGAGCTGCGCGGGTCGCCCAGACGGGAACCCGGTCGATCACGTCAATTACGAGAGGGTAGGTGCGCCCGCATGGCATGACAATACGTCATCGGTGCAGCGCGCCCGCTGGTTTTAAAGCAGCGTCTCATGGCTTCCGGTCCTCCCAGTCGTCGCTCACCTTCTCCTCGTCGATGAGCGTGCGCCGATCCAGCCGCCCGTCCTTGAACCACTGCCAGACCCGGGCCCGATAACGGCCGCAGTCACTGAGCTGGATCATCTCGTAAACGTAGACGCCCGGGTCGTTCTGCCGGATCCAGTAAAGCATGCTCGTGCGGGAAAACTCATCCAGCGCCACGTCTGCGGCCCAACCCTTGATCAGGTCGCCCTGCCAGACCAGCCGGCCGTCGCGGATCAGCGCCGGGAAATCCCGGACTTCCGTGCGGCCGTCAGCCCAGGTGTAGTGGTTGGTCTGGTGGTAGGTACCGGGCTTGTTCGGCGGGAATCGACAGAACAGGCGAGACCGGTGCTGGTCGACCTGCTGGCCCGTCGCGTCGTAGTGGCGGTAGGTGCCGTCCCAGACGCCTTCGTGGCGGGCGAGAGTGGCGATCTGGGATCTGAAGTCGGTGACGTTCTTGACGCTCTGCATGGTGCCCTGCTCCCGAATTTCCGATGCGGGAAGGAAAGCACGCCAGGGGCGGTCACGCGCTGACAAATCTCAGGGGCATGACTTTTCTCAGTTGACGCGTCAGCCATACCCGCATGAAACAGGCCGAAACTCCGGTTCACCCTTCTGACACCACCGGATAGCTTGGCCCCCATGGATTATCTTTACTCGCTGTATGATGCCTTCATCAGCATCCACGTCCCCAACGACAAAGCGCGGGCCGTCGTCGATGCGATGGAGCGGGATATGGGCACCACGATCGCCACCAAGGCCGACCTCCAGCTGCTGCGGCAAGAGATGGCGACTAAAGTCGATCTCGCGGGCCTGCGCCAGGAGTTCGCCTTGCTGCGCAAGGATTTTGAGGTGTTCTCGGCGAGCTTTAGCAAGGACCTGGACGTCAAAACCCTTGGCTTTCACAAGGCCCTGGACGTCCAATCCGCCAGCTTTCTCAAGGCCCTGGATGTCCAATCCGCCAGCTTTCTCAAGGACCTGGATGTCCAATCCACTGGCTTTCACAAGGACCTTGTCGCCCAATCCGCCAGCTTTCAGAAGGACCTGGATGTCCAGTCCACTGGCTTTCACAAGGACCTGGATGTCCAGTCCATTGGCTTTCA
>JBBQJK010000078.1:0-7930 GCA_038325835.1 Gammaproteobacteria bacterium | reverse complement strand
CTTTGGCGTGGGCGGGGGTTTCTGCCGTTTGGCGGGTGTTGTGGCGTCTGTTTGCTTGCGCGCCACTACCCCCGCTCCTACTCTCCCAGAAGCAGGGCCGCAACGACGCGCCGATCTTCGGCCATCAGCACGTTGTAGGTCCGACAGGCAGCCGCAGTTGCCATAACCTCGAAGCCCACACCCCGGGACATGATCGCTGTCATCAGGTGATTGCCGGCGAAGCGGTGGGTCATGCCGGTGCCGAACAGAATGACTTCCGGGTTGAGGTCCAGAGCGGCCTGGAAGTCATCCATTTGCAGTTCAGCAATCGGTCTCGGCATCCACCCGGTGATGATCCTGTCGGCATTGACGATTACCGGCCCCTCGTAGCGCGTGCCACCGATCAGCACGGCTTCCTGGGTGACGGACTGTATATAATTTCCTGAGTTCTTCTCGGCGTGCAGTTTCATGGCGCATCTCCACTGTCTTCAGACGATAGCATGACCGCGCGGAACGCTGCGTCTGCCGCGCCCAGCGACTTCCGGTCGCGGGCAGCGCCGGCTGGCCTTGTGAGTGCCTTGCCGCAGGAAATGCACCCCGTGCTGCGGCGGGTATTCGCCGCACGGCACGTCAGCCCTGCGGAGCTCCATCCCGCTCTTGGGCTCCTCCTGCCCGTCGGCGAACTCCCTGGTGTGGGTCCCGCAGCCGAGCGGCTTGTCACCGCAAGGACCCGAGGCGAAGGCGTCCTGATCATCGGCGACTTTGATGCGGACGGGGCGACCGCAACGGCGCTCACACTGACCTGCCTGCGGGCCTTCGGGTTCAGGGATCCCGGCTTCCTGGTTCCTGACCGCTTTTCCCTGGGCTATGGCCTCTCGCCAGGCATTGCGGAGCTGGCGAGGGCTCGCCAGCCGGACCTCTTGCTGACCGTCGACAACGGCATCACAAGTTTCGAAGGGGTCCGCCGCGCCCGTGAGTTGGGCATGGAGGTCATCATCACTGATCACCACCTCGCGGGGCCCGAACTCCCCGCTACGGCGCTGATTGTGAACCCAAACCTGGTGGGTTCGCGTTTTGGCAGCCACGCGTTGTGCGGCGTTGGCGTGGCCTTTTATCTGATGGCGGAGACGGGCAGGCGACTGGCCGAGCTCGGCCTGGTTTCGCCAGCGGTCGCCAGGGAGACGGTCACTGGCTGTCTTGACCTCGTGGCGCTGGGCACCGTGGCGGACCTGGTGGCGCTGGACTTCAATAATCGCATCCTCGTTGCCGAGGGCCTGCGGCGCCTGCGGGCAGGGCGGACGCGCCCCGGCATCGAGGCTCTGTTTCGTGTGGCGGGAAAGTCTCCCGCGAGTGCCCGCAGCAGCGACCTCGGCTTTGCCATTGCCCCGCGGCTTAACGCCGCTGGCCGCCTGACCGACATGACACTCGGCATCGAGTGCCTGCTGGCAGCCGATGAAGTGACTGCTCGAGGTCATGCTGCCCAGCTCGACGGGCTCAACAAGGAGCGGCGGATCCTGCAGGACCGGATGCAGGGGGAGGCGCAGGTGATCCTGGCGGACTTGCCTGAGGCAGCGATGGTTTCCGGCGGCGCCTGCTGTCTCTTCGATGAGCACTGGCATCCGGGGATCGTCGGCCTGGTGGCGAGCCGCATTCGGGAAATCACGGGTGAGCCGGCTATAGCGTTTGCCCGTGCTACGGAGCCCGGGATGCTGCGCGGCTCAGCGCGATCAGTGGAGGGAATCAACGTAAGGGACCTGATCGCGAATGCGGTAGCGAATCTCCCGGCCCTGGCGGTGCGCTACGGCGGGCATGCCATGGCAGCTGGTTTGACCCTGCCTGAGTCGGCGTTGGCCGACTTCAAGTGCGCCCTGGCGGCCGAGCTCGAGCGGGTGCGTGATCCGCTGGGTGCTCCCGGTATCGTCTGGACCGATGGCGGTCTCCTGCCCGAGCAGCTGCATCTGGAGTTTGCAGAGCTGCTTGCCGCTGCCGGTCCCTGGGGGCAGGCTTTTCCGGAGCCGTTGTTCGACAACGTCTTCACGCTGGCCGAACAGCGGGTGGTCGGAGAGACGCACCTGAAGCTTCAGGTGCGGCACCGGGATGGCGGGCCACTGATCGAAGCAATGGCGTTTCGCCGGCCCCCGCTTGCGGCCGGCCGAAACAGCCCTGTGCGGCTGGTCTATCGCCTGGATATCAATCAGTATCGGGACCGACGGATGGCCCAGCTGGTTGTTGAGCATCTGGATTGCGTCTAGCATCGCGGTTTTCCTGCATGACGCCAAGCCATGGAAACTGCCCAGATCAAGCTTTCTATCCGCGACCTTCGTGAGCGCAGTGGCGCTCTCAGGGGGTATCTTTGACTTCGACGCGAAGCTCCGCCGGCTGAGCGAGGTTCGCGAGGCGCTGCAGGATCCTGCCGTCTGGAATGATTCCTCCCGGGCCCAGACTCTGGGCAAGGAGCAATCTGACCTTGAGGCTGTCGTCGCGCGCATTGAGAAGATTGATCGCGCTCTCGAGGACTCAGCAGGCCTCCTCGACCTCGCAGAAGAAGAGAACGATGAGGGGACCGTCGACGAGGTGCTGCGCGATCTGAAGGGTGTAAGCGCCGACGTCGAGAAACTGGAGTTCTCCAGGATGTTTGCCGGCAATCACGACGCGTCGAATGCCTTTCTGGACATTCAGGCCGGTGCCGGCGGCACGGAGGCCCAGGACTGGGCCGCGATGCTGCTCCGGATGTACCTCAAGTACGCGGAGTCAAACGGCTTCTCAGGCGAAATGATCGAGACTTCCGCCGGTGAGGTGGCGGGCATCAAAAGCGCCACTATTCACGTGGTAGGTCCCTATGCTTACGGCTGGCTCCGGACCGAGACCGGCGTGCACCGCCTGGTGCGCAAGTCCCCCTTTGATTCAGGCAACCGTCGCCACACGTCCTTCGCAGCGGTCTTTGTGTCCCCTGAAATCGATGATGACATCGAGATCGAGATTGACCCGTCCGATCTCAGGATCGACGTCTACCGGGCCAGCGGGGCCGGGGGGCAGCATGTCAACAAGACTGAATCAGCTGTGCGGATTACCCATGTACCGACGAATACCGTCGTCCAGTGCCAGAGCGAGCGCTCCCAGCACAAGAATCGCGCCACCGCTCTCAAGCAGATGCGCGCCAAGCTGTATGAACTTGAGGAGCAGAAACGGCGAGCCGTGGCCCAGGCACTCGAGGACACAAAGTCGGATGTAGGGTGGGGTCAGCAGATCCGTTCCTATGTCCTCGATCAGTCCCGTGTCAAGGATCTCCGGACAGGGGTTGAATCAAGCACGCCGGATAAGGTTCTCGATGGCGACCTAACGAAATTCATAGCAGCAAGTCTCAAACAGGGCCTCTGACGATGACTCAGGATGACAACAAGCTCGTTGCCGAGCGCCGGCGCAAACTGGCCGGGTTGAGAGCCAGCGGGTTCCGTTTCCCGAACGCCTTCCGGCGTAGCGCCCTTGCGGGCCAGTTGCACGCCGTCTATGCCGATTACAGCAACGAGTCCCTGGAGGCTGAGCCGGTTGAGGTTCTGGTCGGTGGGCGCATGCTGACCAAGCGCATCATGGGTAAGGCCAGCTTTGCGACGCTGCAGGACCGCTCAGGCCAGATCCAGGTCTTTTTGCAGCGGGAGACCCTGGGTGAAGAGGTCTATGCGGGGTTCAAGAGTCTTGATCTCGGCGACATCGTCGGGGTGCGTGGCCTGATGTTCAGGACCAAGACCGGGGAACTGAGCGTAAAGGCCACTGAGCTGACCTTGCTGACGAAGTCCCTGCAGCCCCTCCCGGAAAAGTTTCACGGCCTTGCTGACCAGGAGGTGCGCTACCGACAGCGGTATGTGGACCTGATCGTGAACGAGGAGACCCGCCGCGTCTTCCTGGTCCGCACCCGGGTGGTGCAATTCCTGCGTTCATATCTCGACGCCATGGATTTCCTCGAGGTTGAGACGCCGATGATGCAGTCGATTCCCGGTGGGGCGGCTGCCCGGCCTTTCATTACCCATCACAACGCACTTGACCGGCAACTATACCTGCGGGTGGCGCCCGAGCTTTACCTCAAGCGCCTGGTCGTGGGTGGTTTTGAACGGGTCTACGAACTCAACCGCAACTTCCGTAACGAGGGCGTCTCAACCCAGCACAATCCCGAGTTCACGATGCTCGAGCTGTACATCGCCTACGCGGACTACCGGACTCTGATAGAGATGCTGGAGAACCTGCTGCGCAGCCTCGCCGTTCATGTGCTGGGCGCGACAAGGGTGGAGTACCAGGGCACAACGTACGATCTTGCCACGCCATTCCGGCAGCTTTCGGTGGAGGAAGCTGTCCTGCAGTACGCTCCGAACACGCTGGCGAGCCGCCTCCGGGATGTGCCGTACCTGCAGGGTGTGTGCGGCAGTCTCGGCATTCCCGTCAAGGCGGCGTTTGGCGCGGGCAAGCTGCTGATCGAGATCTTCGAGAAGACGGCTGAACACCAGTTGATGGAGCCGACGTTCATTACGGGGTATCCGGCCGAGGTGTCGCCGCTGGCGCGACGGTCCGATTCGGACCCGTTCCTGACTGACCGTTTTGAGTTTTTCATCAACGGCCGGGAACTGGCCAATGGTTTCTCGGAGCTGAATGATCCGGAGGATCAGGCTGAGCGCTTCCGCTCCCAGGTCGCCCAGAAAGACTCCGGCGACGAGGAGGCGATGTTCTACGATTCGGACTACATTACTGCCCTGGAGTACGGCATGCCTCCGACCGCCGGGCTTGGCATCGGCGTGGATCGACTGGTGATGTTTATCGCCAACCAGGCGTCGATCCGTGACGTACTTTTTTTCCCACACCTGCGAGATGCCGTGTCGTAGGAGTGCATTTATGCGGGAGACAAACACCGGGAGGTTGCATGGACGATGAGAAGATAAAAGTGCGCATTACCGAAAGCGATCAGGTCATTGAGGTGGTGGTCCTGAGCAAGCGGCCAGAGCGCATTGAGGTCGTCCTGGGCAGTGGGATCCACAACGTGCGTTGCGAACTGCTGCCCACCCGGAACGGCAGGGCCTACTCCGGGTCGATCAAGGGTCGCGAAATCGTCTACGAGCGCACGCCTGAGCAGGTCAAAGTGGACATAGATCGACTGAATCCGGCGCTTAGGAAGTCACGGCCGCACTAGGGGTGATCGCGCCTAAGGGCGCTCCTCCTGGGGGACGTCGTAGGGGAGTTCGAGGCGCTGGACGGGATGGTGTCTGGCCTCGTCCAGGAAGAACGGGCCCGGGAGATCGTCCAGCACGATCACCGCAAGGAACTCGCAGCCCGTGGCCGCAGGGGCTGCGCTGACGACCTGACCGACGACCCCGCGCTCCCCATACAGAACCTGGCCCGCAACGGGTGGGGTGGCAGCCGCCGAGAAGCGCAGCATGCGGCGCTTCACCCGACCCCGGTACTTCATCCGTGCCACGATCTCCTGCCCGGTGTAGCACCCCTTCGTGAAGCTGATCCCGTCGAGCAGGTCCAGATTGACCATCTGCGGGACAAACTCGCCTGTGGTTGTCGCGACGACCGTCGGGATGCCAGCTTCTATGTCTGCCAGCTGCCACAGTGTGCGTGGGTCCGCGGCGGCGCCAACCGCGCGGGCATCCGCAGAACTTGCCAGGAACAGGTGCCGCTGGCGATCACCCAGGACGCGCACGAGCGGTCCCGGTGCGGATATGCCCGGCACGCCCAGCAGGCCAAGGACGGGTGTGTCGAGCAGCATTGCTGCGGCCTTCGCCCGCAGGATGTACAGGCGCGCCCTTTTCAGCGCTGCCTCGGCGATATCGGTCGGCACCAGCAGGGCCAGAGCATCCTCCCCGCCCGCAGACGTCGTGAACAAGTGTCCCGCAAACAGCAGGCGCCCCTTGGGATCTGCCCAACCAGCCATCACAGTCGCGTCCGCCCGGGCACTGGCCACGTCCTGGGTCAGCTGGCCCTGCAGGAAACTGCTGCGATCGGGGCCGCTGATGGCGAGGACGCGGAGATCATCCAGAACAACGCTGCGAAGCACTGAAAGCCTTGGATTATGGGCAGTTAGCCGGTGCCCGGTATGGAGATAAGGCGTTCATTCTGGCACAATATTTCGGTGACCGAATCCCGAAACGTTGAGCCCCCGGTGAGCGACTCCGCCAGGGTTGGCCTGACGGTACCTGAGGCTGGTGTTCCCCTTCCTTCCCCGCCGCCCCGGGAGATCGGGGGTCCGGCAGGCCCCGACCCCACTCGTTTCGGCGACTGGGAGCGCGGTGGCCGCTGCATCGACTTCTGAGTGGAGTACCCCATGTCCCCAGTCTCGCGGCCAGCCTCGCGGCCCCCCTCGCGACCTTTGTCCCCGCATCTGCAGGTTTATCGGTGGCAGATCAGCAATACGCTGTCGATCCTGCATCGACTCACCGGCGTGGCTTTGGCCTTTGGCGGCCTGGCGCTGGTCGGATGGCTGCTCGCTCTGGAATCCGGCCAGGCCGCTTATGCGGCGGTCACCTGGGTACTGACCAGCTTGCCGGGCCAAATATTCCTCATCGGCTGGTCCTTCTGTTTTTTTTTCCACCTCTGTAACGGCCTTCGGCATCTCGTCTGGGACGCGGGTTACGGCTTTGACAAGGTGGTGGCCCGCAAGTCTGGTATTGCAGCTGTCTCAGTCGCCAGTGTCCTTACGGTCATTTTCTGGGTCGTAGCCCTCACCGGGGTGGTGGCATGAGCCTGAAATCCCCGCTCGGCCGCGCGCTCGGCCTCGGCTCGTCCGGTACCGGGACCGAACAGTGGCTTGGCCAGCGCCTCAGCGCGATCGCTCTGGTGCCGCTGACGCTCTGGTTTGCCCTGTCGTTGCTGGCGTTTCCCACGCTGGATTTCTACGCGGTCACAGCCTGGGTTTCCGCTCCACTGCACGCGGTTCTTCTCGTGCTTCTGGTTATGGCCCTGGTTTACCACTCGAGCCTCGGTACACAGGTTGTCGTGGAGGATTATGTTCACGCCCCGGGGCAGCGGACGCTGACCCTCATCATCCTTCGCTTGGTGCACATCGCCCTCGCAGTGACCGGGATTCTTGCTGTGTTTCTGATCGCTACCCGGTCGCCCCTATGACCCCGTCCTACACCTTCGTTGATCACACCTACGATGTAGTCGTTGTGGGTGCCGGAGGAGCAGGCCTTCGCGCCACAGTCGGGCTGTCCGAGACGGGCTTGTCCACTGCCTGCCTCACCAAGGTTTTTCCGACGCGCAGTCACACCGTCGCTGCCCAGGGCGGCATCAGTGCCGCCCTGGGCAACATGGGGGAAGATGACTGGCGCTGGCACATGTACGACACGGTCAAGGGCTCCGACTGGCTCGGAGACCAGGATGCGATTGAGTACATGTGCAAGGAAGCCCCGGCAGCTGTGGTGGAACTTGAGCACTATGGTGTGCCGTTCTCCCGAACGGAAGACGGAAGGATCTATCAGCGGCCCTTTGGTGGCATGACGACCAACTTCGGCAAGGGCACCGCTCAGCGCACCTGTGCGGCGGCAGATCGTACGGGCCATGCGATGTTGCACACGCTTTATCAGCAGGCGCTGAAGCACCAGGCCAACTTCTTTATCGAGTTCTTTGCGCTTGACCTGCTGATGGAGGATGGCGAGTGCAGGGGCGTGGTGGCTCTGGAGATGGCCACAGGCCAGCTGCACCGGTTTCGTGCCCAGCGCACCATTCTCGCCACCGGCGGCTATGGTCGCGCCTACTTTTCCTGTACCTCGGCCCACACCTGCACAGGCGATGGCAGCGCGATGGCTCTCCGGGCCGGGCTCCCGCTGCAGGATATGGAATTTGTCCAGTTTCATCCAACGGGCATCTACGGTTCGGGCTGCCTAATCACGGAGGGTGCCCGCGGTGAGGGTGGCTACCTGACCAATTCGTCCGGTGATCGCTTCATGGAGCGCTACGCGCCGAA
>JBBQJK010000077.1:0-8043 GCA_038325835.1 Gammaproteobacteria bacterium | reverse complement strand
TCATGACGCAGATATCGCCGTTGCCGTTCAGAGTGCTGGCGTACGCGAGCCGGGAGCCGTCCGGCGACCAGGCGGGAGTGAAGTCGCTCACTGCGTTGTTGGTGAGTCGCGTCTGGCCCGTGCCACTGGCGTTCATCACGTAGATCTCGCTCAAGCCGTCGCGGTTGCTCTTGAAGGCGATCCGGGTGCCGTCCGGGGACCACGCCGGTTGCTCGTCCGCCGCGGTGTTGTTGGTGAGTCGCGTCTGGTTTGAGCCGTCGGCGTTCATGGCGTAGATCTCGAAGTTGCCGTCGCGGGCGCTGGTGAATGCAATCCGGCTGCCGTCCGGCGACCAGGCAGGCTCCACGTCGGTCACCAGGTTGTTGGTGAGCCGGGTGGGACCCGACCCGTTCTCGTTCATGACGTAGATCTCGTTGTTGCCATCGCGGCTACTGGCGAACGCGATGCGTCTGCCGACGGGCGACCAGTCGGGCTGCCAGTCAATCGTCGGGCTACTGTTGCTGACGTTGGCCTGGTTCGACCCGTTGGCGTTCATGACGTAGATCTCGGTGAGGCCGTCGCGGTCGCTGGTAAACGCGATCTGGCTGCCGTCGGGTGACCAGGTGGGGTTGACGTCGGTCGCTGCGTTGTTGCTGAGCCGGGTCGCGCCGGTACCGTTGGCGTTCATGACGTAGATTTCGGCATTGCCGTTGCGGTAGCTGGTGAACGCGATCCGGGTGCCATCGGGCGACCAGGCGGGCTGGTCATCGCTTGCAGCGTTACTGCTGAGGTTGGTCTGGCCCGACCCGTTGGCGTTCATGACGTAGATCTCGCTGTTGCCGTCGCGGGAGCTTTGGAACGTGATTTGGCTGCCGTCTGGCGACCAGTCAGGATCGCGGTTGCCAATCGAGTTGGTAGTGAGCCGGGTCTGGTCCGTGCCGTTGGCGTTCATGACGTAGATCTCGACGTTGGCGTCCCGATTGCTCTGGAACGCGATCCGGCGGCCGTCCGACGACCAGGCCGGGTTCAGGTCTTCGGCCGAATGGTTGGTGAGCCGGGTCTGGCCCGACCCGTTGTCGTCCATGGTGTAGATCTCGAAGTTGCCGTCGCGACCGCTGACGAACGCAATCTTCCCGTTGGTGAGCGGGGCGGCAGCCTGGGCCGGCACTGAAAGCAGGCCCAATGCAAGGATTACCCAACAGATTTTCATGAAGACCCCCGGACGACTGCGGTAGCGCAGGTATGGAGCTCGCGACGTGACGGCGGCGAGCTATTTTTTCCCAACATACACCCGCGGATAGGCATTTCAAAGCCCCGGGTCGGGCTCACGACGCCGGGGGAGGGCGCCTGCGCGGGTGGCGGTCCGCGCGGCACAAATCCGGGGGCGACGGTAAGATTTGCAGGTCTATGGAGCGGCAGGGCCCGGGGCAAAGAGGCCCCCTCGGCGTGGCGGCCAGGCTTCCGGGCTGGCAGACTTCCATGGGGGCCGCAGTCTAGCGGCGATCGTTTACCATCCGGCCCATATTCAACACCGAGGAGCTGAGGGTATTGCCATGCGACACGTGTTTGTCTGCACCACTGAATACGGGGACCACTGGACCAAGACCATCGCCAAGAAAGCGGCCCAGGTCGCGGCGATGAACCCCGAGGACCGGGCGAAGCTCTTGAGCGGGCCGGCGGAGGAGCACGCCGATGGCCACAGGGGCCTGCACTGCGGGCTCACCCTGGGCGGCGGTATCTACGAGATGTACCAGCACCGATTGCAGGCCGCCGGCATCAGCGATGTGGTGGTGAGCCCGAACGCCTGCATTGCCCAGCACGCCTACGGTTGCGTGGTGATGATCTACCCCGATGGGATCTGGTACCGAATCCGCGAGATGGCGGATGCCGAGAAGGTGCTGGAGCAGCACATCATCGGCGGCAAGCCCGTGAAGGAGCTGATCCATCGGACGGTGAACCCGCCCACCGGCAAGGGCGTGCAGGCGCCCCCGGCGCGCCAGCCCGTGGCCTCCTGAGGAGAATTGATCATGGCGAACGACCACGAACATTGCGTCGCCCAGGCTTGGGAGGACACCCCTCCGAAGCTACTGGACAAGCTTCGTTTCCACATCTTCCTGTGCACAGACGGCAAGGACTTCTGCGGCTGCGAAGCCAATGGCAATGGCGCACTTTCTGGCGCGCTGCGCCAGGAACTGGCCCGGCGCCGGCTGATGGCGAGCGTGAAGGTCAACGTCATGCAATGCCGGCAGCAGGGTACCGCGGGTCCGGTATTCGTCGTGCACCCGGACGGGGTCTGGTACAGCGGGATGAGGGCGGAGGACGTGCCTGCGTTCATCGAGGAGCACGTACTCGGGGGCAAGCCCGTCGAGCGCTTCCTGCTGCGGGACCTGAAACCGGTGACGGCCGTGCCGGCGCACATTGCTGAAGCCGCTGACTGCTGTGCGGAGAAGCTCACGCCTGAGCAGCAGGTCGCGGCCCTTGCCGCGGGGCGCTAGGCCGCATCATTTTTTGCGGCAATGGCTTGGCGTCGAACGTCGCCGTGGGCGCGCATCCCAGCTGTCGATGGCGGGCTTCGATCAGGCAGTCCGCAAAGTCGGCACCATAATCCTTCCAGGAGTAGATGGCGTCTTCGATTGAAGGCTCGTCCTCGAAGGCCAGATCCGCAACCTCCAGCAGCGTCGAAAATGCCGAGAGAATCTCCGGCTGTGAGAGTTCGTAGCGGCTTCGCAGAACCCACTCGGTTTCCAGCAAATCCAGGAGACTGACCAGGACGTTGGTGTCCAGGCCGAGCATTACCGCGCCAACATCTCAGCGGGTACAGGTTTCCTGCCCTTCTTGTGCAGCAGGCCCGCGAGGTCAGCTAGGTGCTTGTTCTTGAAGCGCATGATGACGACGCCGTCGGGCATCAGCGTAAAGGTCATCCTGTCGCCGGTCTTCATGCGCAGACCATCGCGAATGACCTTCGGGATCGTGGTTTGACGCTTGCTGGTCAGGGTTGCCTCGGTGAACCACTAGCGGATATGGCCGCCGGGGCCGATGACCGGCAAAAGGTCGAGCGGCTGGGCAGCTACATCTTTTCCCCCGTCGCCTGCGTCAATACAGTGGATCCGGACTCTCCAGCACCTCAAAGTCCGCTGGCGTCAGGGTCCGGTCAGGCTCCTGCACGCGGGCAATCGGCACCCGACCATAAAACGCCGCCCAGCTCGAATAGGAGCTGGGTGGGCCAATGATACGGTCGCACAGCGAGAGCGCGTGCAGGTCGCTGACCAGGCCACCCGGTCCGGGTGTGGCGTCGAACTCCGCAAACTCAGTGGCCGCATGCTCAGCGTTGGAAAAAATCAGAAACGCCACTCGTTGCGGGGCCAGCAGCGCCTGGCAGTCGCGCATCAGGCGCAGGTAAGTGGGCACCGGATAGAAGAAGCGACCGTCGAGATGGCTGGCGTAGTCCCCGTGGCGAATGTGCACCCCAACCACCGCGTCAGCGCGTGAGCGTGCAGCGGCAACTGCACGTTCGGCCTCCGCGCGAATCTCAGGCAGGGGCTCGAAGTAGGCGCGAATGCCGTCAGCCTGGTTCCGCGCCCAGGGGTGGTGACGGAAGTGGTAGCCCTGAAGCGCCAGCAGACGCGCACCGCGCTCCTCAGCGGCAATCACCACCGGCCCGAGGTCCCGGTGGTCCCGGCGCAGTGCCTTCTCGGCAGCGACCGGCATGCCAGGAATAACTTTGAGCAACTTGCTCAACTGCCACACGAGTCGTCCCACGCCATAGGCCAGAGGACGGGCGTAGGCTGGAACCCGTCCGGCATCTGGCTGCGGCATCTTGCAGACGAGGGCATCCGCCCGGGGCCCAACGAAATGCCGTGCATACTCCTCCAGTGACGGATTCATCAGGGTCCAGCCACGCTCCAGGGCTGCTGCCAGGCCATGGGCCGAGACGGTTAGCCGGTTACCCAGGCGCCCGGTTCTCTTGGTGATGATCAGATAGCGGCGCATGGTGTCAGCAGCGGGGGTTCCGGACGGGCAGTATAGATGTCCTCCTGCAGATTCGTGAATTCCGCGCTAAACGGCTGAGCTAATTGGCATTATGATTGGGCGATGACGGCCACATTTTTCAATCCCACGCTCTGGGCCGGGGTCATGGCCCTGATCTACGCTGTGGCCGGTGCCTACGTTCTGCTGGCCCCCGGCGGCGTGCTGGTGCGCAGGCAACTCATTGGCGTTCTCCTCGCGTCGGTTGCCTGGGGCGTCCTCGTTGTCCAGCCCGGACTCTTCAACCTGTCGGACGGGTTCCCCGTCGACTTCTACGTGCTGCAGGTCATTCTGCTGTTCAGCTGGTACGCGCTGGTTAATCGCCTATTGAGGGGTCCCTACGAGCAGTCCATGCCGGAGGTGGTCAAGCGCCTCTTGCGCCTGTTCTGGGCGGTCGTGGTTGGCGCCTCAGGGCTGGTCGCCTGGCTCACGTGGCACGACGGCACACCCTGGCAGGGCACATTGTTCAGCGTTTCGGCGGCGAGCATTGCGCTGGTGTGCCTGGCCCTGGCTGCGCAGCTGGGCCGCGATGCCCCTGTTGAAAGCAGGACGGCACTCCGTTCGCTGGTGGCAGCAGCTGGCCTGGCTGCCGGGGCGCAGGCTGCGCTGGCCATCGTGGCAGCTGCCGGTGCCGGCGTACCCCGGGCAATGCTCGGAGGTACCAGCGCGGTGCTGGCGGCTTCAGGGCTCCTGCTGCTCTTTGGTCTGCGGCTGCGTCCGCAGTGGTCGCTCGCCATTTTTGTCTCGCCGGAAGCGCGGAGTTACGCGCCACGCTTCCTCGCGACCCTGTCGATCCTGCTGCTGGCCCTGTTGTTGCTCCCGGTGTTCCGGTCCATGGCGCCGGAACTGGCCCAGCAGTCTGCCCTTCTGCTGGTCCTTACGACTGGCGTACCTGTCTGCCTCCTGTTGTTTTCCGAGCGGCTGAATGCGCGGCTGCGGGTCTACGTCAGCAAGCACTTTCTGCCCTTCAGGTATGACTACCGGGAGGAGTGGCTGCGGCTGATCGATACGCTGGTGGCCCCGGATGCCCAATCACCCCTGCCTGAGCGCGTGATTCGCGGCGTCGCACAGATTGTGAGTAGTCCTGCCGGCGTGCTCTGGATGCGCGCCAGTGACGGCGGATCCTTCACAGCGACCGCCGGATGGAATGCCCGGACGCTGCCCGAAGCGCAGATCCTGCCGGATGATCCCGCTGTGGCGTTCATGCTTGAGCGCCAGTGGACGATTGACACGGCAGAGCTGGCCCGGCGACCCGAACTCTATGGGGGGCTGCGCCGCCCGGAGTGGCTGGAGTCATTTCCGGAGGCCCTGCTGATCGTTCCGCTGATCAGCAATGAGACTCTGATTGGTCTTATCGTATTGTTCCAGTCAAGTTCAGCCTTTCGCCTGACCTTTGAGGAAATCGATCTCCTGCGCACGTCCGGTCGGCAGGTTGCAGCCTTCCTGGCGCAGTACGAGTCGGACCAGAAGCTCGCTGAAGGCCGGCAGTTTGAAGCCTTTAACCGGCTGACTGCCTTCGTCATGCATGACCTCAAGAACCTCATTGCGCAGCAGTCCCTGATGGTGGAAAACGCCGCCAGGCACAAGGGCAACCCGGCGTTCTTCGAGGATGCCATGGCCACGATCGACAACTCCGTCGCTCGCATGAACAAACTCCTTCAGCAACTGCAGAGCGGAGAGGCGGGCGGCCCACGGCAGAGGGTCCGGCTGGCAGTCGCTGTCGCTGATGCGATCGAACGCTGTAAATCCCGCGAGCCTCTCCCTCAACTCGCGGACGAGTCAGGCGACCTCCACGTCTGGATCGACCGTGAGCGCCTTACCGCAGTTCTGGCCCACCTGATCCGCAATGCACAGGAAGCGACGGAGCGTGATGGTCAAGTGACCGTGCGGATGGCGCTGGCTGATGGTGCTGCGCTTATTGAGGTTGTGGATGACGGCGCCGGTATGGAGCCGGACTTCGTAAGAGAGCGGCTTTTTCGCCCCTTCGATACCACCAAAGGCAGCAAGGGTATGGGTATCGGGGCCTACCAGGCCCGCACCTTTGTTGTCGAGGCGGGCGGCTCGCTCCGGGTGGAGTCCGAGCCGGGGAAAGGTACCCGTTTCGCGATTCGGCTGCCGGTTTACGCCGCGGTAAATGCGGCACCCGTTCCCTGACGCCGGTCCCTCGTGAGCTATCATGCGGCCTCCTAGGGAGGGGACACGCTGTTGACTGATCAACGCAGAAAGCTGCTCGTCGTTGAGGACGACCCCGGGCTGCAGAGCCAGTTGCGGTGGTGTTTCAATGACTATGAAGTACTCGTTGCCGAGGACCGCGAGAGTGCCCTGGCGCAACTGCGTCGCCACGAACCGCCCGTCGTCCTCCAGGATCTTGGGCTCCCGCCCGACGCGGAGGGCGTCAACGAAGGGTTCCTTGCGCTGGAGCAGACCCTGGCTTTGCTGCCAGACACCAAGGTCATCGTCGTTACCGGCCACGGCGACCAGGAGAATGCCGTGAGGGCCGTGGGGCTGGGCGCCTACGACTTCTATCAGAAGCCGGTAGACACAGGCACGCTGCACCTCCTGGTTGATCGCGCTTACCACATCTACGACCTCGAGCGGCAGAACCAGCGACTGTTGCAGGAGCAGAGCACCTCACCCCTGGATGGCGTAGTGGCCGCCAGCGAACAGATGCTGCAGGTCTGCCGGATGATCGAGAAGGTGGCACCGACCAATGCAACGACGTTGTTGCTGGGCGAAAGTGGCACCGGCAAGGAAGTTCTCGCCCGGGCCCTGCATTCGCTAAGTCCACGGATCAGCAAGGGCTTCGTGGCCATCAACTGTGCGGCGATTCCCGAGAACCTCCTCGAGAGCGAGCTTTTCGGCTATGAGCGCGGAGCCTACACCGGCGCCGTGAAGCAGACGCCTGGCAAGATTGAGAACGCCGACGGCGGCACACTGTTCCTCGACGAAATTGGCGACATGCCCCTGTCGCTGCAAGCCAAGCTCCTGCGTTTCCTGCAGGAGCGCGTCGTGGAGCGGGTGGGTGGTCGTGAGGAAATTCCCGTGGATGTGCGGGTGGTGTGTGCTACCAACCAGAATCTGGATACGGCGATCAAGGAAGGGCGCTTCCGGGAGGATCTCTACTACCGGATCAGTGAGATCACCATCCGCATTCCGCCGCTACGCGAGCGGGAGGGAGGATGTCGCATCCTGCTCGCCCGGACGCTGCTCGAGCGTTACGCGGCCCAGCACCGGCGGCAGTTCCGCGGTTTCAGCCCGGATGCACAGAACGCGATCGAGCACTACAGCTGGCCCGGCAACGTCCGGGAGATGGAGAACAAGCTGAAGGGCGCCGTCATCATGGCGGAGGGCCGCTACGTCACTGCCGCCGACCTGGGACTGGCAGCGGCTGGCGAACAGCAACCCAACGTCAATCTCCGGGAAGTCCGCAAGGAGGCAGAGACCCGGGCCATCCGGAACGCGCTGGCCTACGCGGATGGCAATATCTCCAAGACGGCGCAGCTCCTCGGGGTAACCCGTCCCACGCTCTATGATCTGCTGGAAAAGTACGCGATCCAGTACGACAAAGAACGGGGCCCCTAGACCGCCGGCTGCTGCTGCAACTTCCGTTCCCAGTGCAGCGCGGTCTGGACGATAAAGTCGAGATCGTCGTGCCGCGGCTGCCACCCGAGTACGTGCCTGATCTTGTCTGCGGTGGCGATCAGGATGGGCGGATCGCCGGCCCGTCTGGGCTCCTCCCGCCGCACCACCGGATTGCCGTTGGCGCGGTCAACGGCTGCAAGTACCTCACGCACGCTGTAGCCGTGGCCGTATCCGCAGTTGAGTGTGGTCGACTGCCCGCCCTGGCGCAGGTAAGTGAGCGCGTTCACATGAGCGGTGGCGAGGTCCTCCACATGAATATAGTCCCGCACCCCGGTGCCATCGGGCGTCTCATAGTCGGTGCCGAAGATGGAGACGTGCGAGCGTTTCCCGACGGCCGCCTCGCAGGCCACTTTGGTCAGGAGGGTTGCCTGCCGCGTCGACTGACCGATCCTCCCA
>JBBQJK010000076.1:0-8116 GCA_038325835.1 Gammaproteobacteria bacterium | reverse complement strand
GTTACTCATTGGGGTCACAGCAGTCCTTCTGGCTGTTGGGCTGCTGATGGTGACGTCTGCCTCGATCGCGCTGGCTGATCGTCAGCATGGCAATGCCTTCTACTTTCTTGAACGCCAGCTGATAGCAGCCGTCCTGGGGCTTGCCGCCGGCTTTTGCCTGCTCAAGATTCCCACCCGGCTGTGGCAAAGCCTCGGCTCCTGGCTCGCCGGCGTGGCGTTGGCACTGCTCGTGATCGTGCTCATTCCCGGTATTGGCCACACCGCCAACGGCAGCACCCGCTGGCTCAGCGTGGCCGGAATCAATATTGTCCAGGTGAGCGAGCCCGCCCGGCTCATGCTGCTCATCTACGTCGCCGACTACGCGGTGCGCCGGAACCAGGAACTGCGGAGCGGACTGCTTGGCCTGGTGAAGCCTCTGCTGATTGTTACCGCGGCCGCTGGCCTGCTGCTCATGCAGCCTGACTTCGGCTCAGCCGTGTTGCTGCTCGGGATGTCCTTTGCGGTGCTCTTCATAGCCGGCGCCCGGGTTCGTGATGTGCTGACCCTCATCGTGCCCGTCGTCCTCGCGTTCGTGGCACTCGCCAGATTCTCTCCCTACCGCATGCGGCGGGTGATGGGGTTCTGGAACCCCTGGGCCGATCCCTATGGCGATGGTTTCCAGCTCACCCAGTCCCTCATTGCCATCGGCACCGGCGAATGGACAGGACTGGGCCTTGGCGCCAGCGTGCAGAAGCTCTTCTACCTGCCCGAGGCCCACACCGACTTCATCTTCGCAGTGATTGCCGAGGAGTTTGGCCTGGTAGGCAGTCTGGTGATGATCGCGCTCTACGGGGTCCTGATCTGGCGTGCGTTCGCCATCGCCCGCGCCGCTGCCGCCCGGGACGCCAACTTCCAGGCTTATGTGGCCTTCGGTCTCGGCATCTGGCTCGCCATCCAGGCCCTGATCAATCTGGGCGTCAACATGGGTGTGCTGCCGACGAAGGGCCTGACCTTGCCGCTGGTCAGTTTCGGCCGCAGCTCACTGATCGTCACCCTGGCA
Organism: Gammaproteobacteria bacterium; assembly: GCA_038325835.1. Lineage (GTDB taxonomy): Bacteria > Pseudomonadota > Gammaproteobacteria > Steroidobacterales > SHZI01. The sequence goes on along the minus strand of JBBQJK010000076.1, from coordinate 7,077 downwards.
GCACTCGGCCTGCTCCTGCGAGTCGATCTGGAGAATCGCGGCCTGGCGGGTCCCACCGGGCGGCGCGTCAACGGACGGGTCGCGCGATGAGCCAGGCCCCGGTCCTCATCATGGCGGGCGGCACTGGTGGACACGTCTTCCCGGCGCTGGCCGTGGCCCGTGCGCTGCGCCTGCGCAACGAGCAGGTGGTGTGGCTCGGCACAGAACGCGGCATCGAATCCCGGGTCGTGCCCCCCGAGGGCATTCTGCTGGAAACGGTGCGCGTCCAGGGCCTGCGCGGCAAGGGCGTACTCAGCTGGCTGCTCGCGCCGGTGCGGATCCTCGTCGCCGTGGCAGATGCCATGAGTGTGGTTCGGCGGTGCCGGCCCAAGGTCGTGCTGGGCATGGGCGGCTACACGGCGGGGCCGGGCGGCGTGGCGGCCTGGCTGCTGCGCCGGCCCCTGGTCATCCACGAACAGAATGCAGTCGCCGGATTAACCAATCGTCTTCTGGCTGGTTTTGCCCGGGAAGTGCTCCAAGCCTTCCCGGGCAGTTTTTCTCCCAGCGTGAAGACGCGCGTGACGGGTAATCCCGTGCGGGCCGACATTGCCGCCTTGCCACCGCCCGCCGTCCGGTTCGCTGGCCGGCCGGGGCCGCTGCGCCTGCTCGTCTTGGGCGGCAGCCAGGGCGCCCGGGCACTCAATGCAACGGTGGCGGCCGCGATCGCACTGCTGCCGCTGGACCAGCGTCCCGAAATTCGGCATCAGTCAGGCGAGGCCACGCGCCCGGTTGCGGAGGCGGCTTACCGGGCTGCGGGCGTGGCTGCCCAGGTTCTCCCGTTTATAAGCGACATGGCAGAAGCCTACGGCTGGGCGGACTTAGTCCTCGCCCGCTCGGGAGCACTCACTATTGCTGAGATCGCGGCGGCGGGCGTAGGCGCCGTGCTGGTGCCATTTCCAGCCGCCGTTGACGATCACCAGACCCGCAATGCGGCCTGGCTGGTCGACGCCGACGCCGCCACGCTCCTGCCCCAGTCCGAGCTGACTCCCAGCCGGCTGGCCGCGGAACTGCGGGCGTATGTCGGGAACCGTGACCTGGTCCTGGCGCGGGCCGAGCGTGCCCGTGCCCTGGCCATGCCCCAGGCGACCGAGACCATCGTTGCTGCCTGTCTTGCGGCGTCGACAGGAGGGAGCCTCAATGCGTGACCGGATGCGCCGGATCAACCGGATCCATCTTGTGGGCATCGGCGGCGTTGGTATGGGCGGTATCGCTGAGGTTCTGCTGAACCTCGGCTATGCGGTGCAGGGCTCAGACCTGAAGGAGTCCGCCGTGACGCGGCGCCTGACCCGGCTTGGCGCCCTGGTCCACATCGGTCACCGGCGTGAGAACGTCGGCGAGGCTGACGTGGTGGTCGTCTCCAGTGCGGTGGCGGATGACAACCCGGAAGTGCTGGTGGCCCGGGCCGCGCGCAAGCCGGTCGTGCAGCGCGCCGAGATGCTGGGCGAGCTCATGCGCTTCCGGCATGCCATCGCGGTTTCCGGCAGCCACGGCAAGACCACGACCACCAGCCTGATCGCCAGCGTCCTGGCCGAGGCGGGCCAGGATCCCACCTTTGTCATCGGTGGCCGGCTGAAGAGTGCCGACTCCAACGGCCGCCTGGGCGCGGGGCGTTACCTGGTGGCTGAAGCGGACGAGAGTGATGCGTCTTTCATCCACCTGCAGCCCATGGTTGCTGTCGTCACCAACATTGACAACGACCATCTGGCCACCTACGGCGGCGATATGGAGCGTCTCCGCCACACCTTTGTGGAGTTTCTCCACAACCTGCCCTTCTACGGACTGGCCGTGGTTTGCCTGGATGATCCGGGCGTGCGCCAGATTCTCCCGCTTCTGCACCGGGCTACCCTGACCTACGGTTTCTCGCCCGAGGCGGATGTGCGGGTCGAGGACTGGGTGCGGGACGGGCTCCGGTCCCGGTTCACCGTCGTGCGCCCCGGTGCGGCGCCGCTCCCGGTCATCCTCAACCTGCCCGGCCGGCACAATGTGCTGAATGCCCTCGCTGCGGTCGCCATAGCCCGGGATCTGGAGCTGGACGACGCAGCCTGCCAGCAGGCCCTGGCAAGCTTTGAGGGCGTGGACCGCCGCCTGCAGGTGCTGGGTGAGATCTCCCTCGCCGGCAAGCGGGTCGTCCTGGTGGACGACTACGGGCACCACCCGACCGAGATTGCCGCCACGATCGAGGCCGTCCGTCAGGCCTGGCCGGACCGGCGGCTGGTCGTAGCCTTCCAGCCGCACCGCTACTCCCGGACCCGAGACCTCCTTGACGACTTTGCCGAAGCTCTGTCGGCCGCCGACCGGTTGCTGGTCACGGAGATTTATGCCGCAGGTGAGGCGCCCATTGCGGGCGCAGATGGCCGTGCCATCTGCCGCGCGATTCGCAGTCGCGGGCAGATCGAGCCCGTGTTTGTGCCCCAGATGGAAGAGCTCCCGGGGCTTCTGACCGGAGTGGTGCAGACCGGCGACGTGGTGCTGACTCTCGGCGCCGGGAGCATCGGCAGCGCGGCACTCGGTCTCCGCGATGCACACGCCTGTGCAGTCAGCACGCGTACCGGTGCTTCAGCGTGATGACGGCGACTCACGAACCCGCCGGCAAGTTGCTCCGTAACGAGCCGATGTCGAAACACACAACATGGCGCGTCGGCGGGCCCGCAGACGTGTATTATTCGCCGCGTTGTCGCGATGAACTTTTGAAATTTCTCCGCAGCCTCGATGCGGACACGCCGGTCTACTGGGTCGGCCTCGGAAGCAACCTCCTCGTGCGGGACGGTGGCATCCGGGGCGCGGTCATTGCTACGGGACAGGCGCTGAACGGGCTTCGCAATCTGGGTGGCGGGGTTATCGAGGCCGAGGCTGGGGTGCCGTGCACGGTGGTGGCGCGGCAGTGCAGTCGCTGGGAACTGGGGCCGGCCGAGTTTTTTGCAGGAATCCCGGGCACCGTGGGTGGGGCGCTCCGGATGAATGCCGGGGCGTTTGGCGGTGAAACCTGGGCGAAAGTCATCGACGTCGATGTGGTCGATCGCAGCGGGACCGTGCGCACCCGTGGGCGAGAGGACTATCGGGTCGGTTACCGGGACGTGCGCGGTCCGCTAGAGGAGTGGTTCCTGGCTGCACGCTTCAAGTTCGACGAACACTACACGGCGGCCGCGGACCGCATCCGCACACTTGTCTCTGAGCGCAAAGCGAGCCAGCCCCTGGGGCTCCCGAGCTGCGGTTCCGTCTTCAAGAACCCCCCGGGCGACCATGCTGCCCGGCTCATCGAGGCCGCTGGCCTCAAGGGCGCCCGTATCGGCGGTGCCGAGGTATCGCCGAAGCATGCCAATTTCATCATCAACACGGGCGGCGCGACCGCTGCCGACATTGAGGCACTGATCTACCAGGTCCGCGCTACCGTCGAAGCCCGCCACGGCGTGCGGCTCGACACCGAAGTACAGTTTTTCGGCGAGCCCCTGGGGCTGGATAAGAGCCCCGTTGCCGGCCCTGCCGGGCAGGAAGGGGGTCCATCGTGACGACCTCCCGCTATCCACGGGTAACGGATCCGGCGGCTTTCGGCCGGGTGGTCGTCCTGATGGGAGGAGAGTCGGCCGAGCGGGAGATTTCACTCCTGACGGGCGATGCCGTCCTCAAGGCCCTGCGCAGCAAGGGCATCCAGGCTGAAGGCCTGGATGCCGCGCGGGATCTGGTGGCCCGCCTGACTGCCGGCCGCTACGACCGGGTGTGGATTGCCCTGCACGGCAGGGGCGGCGAAGACGGCACCCTGCAAGGCCTGCTCACGTTCCTCGGGTTGCCGTTCACCGGTTCCGGTGTGCTCGGGTCCGCCATCAGCATGGACAAGCTCCGGACGAAGCGGCTGTTGCAGGGCGCAGGCCTGCCAACGCCCCGCTACGCCGTGATCCGGAATGTGGCTGATCTCGCGGAGGCCGGTGAGCAGCTTGGTCTGCCCCTGATGGTCAAGCCCTCGGATGAGGGCTCCAGCATCGGCATGACCAAGGTCGAGCGTCCGGACCAGATGCAGGCGGCCTGGGACCTGGCCGCCGGGTTCAACTGCGACGTATTCGCGGAAGAGTGGGTGGCCGGCCCCGAGTTCACGGCAGCAATCCTCCACGACCGCGTCCTGCCGCTGATTCGCATCCAGACCGACAGCACGTTCTATGATTACCAGGCCAAGTACTTCAGCGCCGAGACCCGCTATCTGTGCCCCTGTGGTCTGCCACCCGAGCGCGAGCGGGAACTGGCAGACATTGCCCGGGCTGCTTTCGAGGCCGTGGGCGCCGGAGGCTGGGGCCGGGTCGACATCATGGTCTCTACCCAGGCCGGTCCGCTGATCCTTGAGATCAATACGGTGCCTGGCATGACCAGTCACAGTCTCGTGCCCATGGCAGCAGCGGTTGCCGGCACTGGCTTTGACGATCTCGTCTGGCAGATTCTCGAGACCAGCCTCGCCGCCGTGCCGGGAGTTCCGGCATGAAGATCTTCGGGCGGGGCAACCGCAAACGCCGGGAGGAACCCCGGATAAAGCTGCCCAGAATCCCCTGGGTCGCGCTTTCCAGCCTGGTCGGCCTGCTCGTGGTGACGGCAGGACTCTTCACGGCCGGCCGCTGGGTTCTCAATCGCCCGGTGGAACGCATGGTGTTCAACGGCAAGTTCGAGCGGGTCTCTGCGGATCAGCTGGAGTCGGTGCTGCGCAAGTACATGGGCAAGGGATTCCTCGCGGCAGACCTGGACGCCATCCAGGCTCAGGTAGCCGCACTGCCCTGGGTAGCAACGGCCCGCGTCAGCCGGCAATGGCCAGACACCCTGGATGTGACGGTGACCGAAGAAGCGCCTGCTGCGCGCTGGGGTGCTGATGGCCTGCTGAACCCTCAGGGGCGGCTCTTCGTGAAGCACACGACGCACATTCCCGCCGAGCTGCCCCGTTTGAACGGACCCGAAGGCTCGGAAGCGGATGTCGCTGCGCACTACGTCGCCATTCAGGAGCAGCTTCTCGAGCGCGGTCTGGGGGTTGTTGCTCTCGAACTGGATGGGCGTGGCGCCTGGACTCTCCTTCTCAGTAACGGTATCGGCGTGCGCCTCGGTTCCCAGGATGTGGAGGCGCGCCTCAGCAGGTTTTACGAAGCCCTGGACACCGTGGTGACGCCAGTAGCGACAGATGTGCAGTTTGTCGACATGCGCTACACCAACGGCTTTTCCATCGGCTGGAAGCCGCAGCGGGCAGTGAACGCTGCACCCGACGAAGAACTGCCACCGACGGAGTTATTGCCCAGTGCCTAAGAAGGAAGGCAGGGGAATCATCGTCGGCCTCGACATCGGCACGTCGAAGGTCGTCGCGATCGTTGGCGAGCTGCAGGACGACAACCAGATCGAGGTCATTGGCTTCGGCAGCCACCCGTCCAAGGGACTCAAGAAGGGCGTAGTCGTCAATATCGAATCTACCGTCATCTCTATCCAGCGAGCCATTGAGGAAGCAGAGCTGATGGCAGGCTGCGACATCCATCAGGTCTATGCGGGGATCGCCGGCAGCCATGTCCGCAGCCTGAATTCCCATGGCATCGTTGCCATTCGCGACCGGGAGGTGACCCAGAGCGACGTGGACCGCGTGATCGACGCGGCACGGGCGGTGGCTATTCCCGCCGATCAGAAGATCCTGCACGTGCTGCCCCAGGAATTCATCATCGACGGCCAGGAAGGCATCCGTGAGCCCATTGGCATGTCTGGTGTCCGGCTCGAAGCCCGGGTCCATATGGTCACCGGCGCCGCCAGCGCTGCCCAGAACATCGTCAAGTGCGTCCAGCGCTGTGGCCTCGAAGTGGAGGACATCGTGCTGGAGCAACTGGCCTCCAGCTACGCGGTGCTGACGGATGACGAGAAGGAACTCGGTATCTGTCTCGTGGACATCGGTGGTGGCACCACCGATATCGCCGTGTTCAACAACGGTGCCATCCGGCACACCGCGGTCATTCCGATTGCGGGCGACCAGGTCACCAACGATATCGCGATCTCCCTGCGGACGCCGACCCAGTACGCCGAGGAGATCAAGATCAAGTATGCGTGCGCGCTTTCCCAGCTGGCGAACCTCGACGAAACCATCGAGGTGCCCAGCGTCGGCGACCGCCCCCCCCGACGCCTGGCCCGGCAGACACTGGCTGAGGTCGTTGAGCCCCGGTACGAGGAACTGTTCGGCCTGATCCGCGACGAGCTTCGGCGCAGCGGGTTCGAGGACATGATCGCGGCCGGCATTGTCCTTACGGGCGGCAGCTCAAAGATGGAGGGTGCGGTTGAGCTGGCGGAAGAGGTCTTTCACATGCCGGTCCGGCTGGGCGTACCCCAGCATGTCCGGGGACTCGGTGATGTGGTGCGTAACCCCATTCACTCCACCGGGGTTGGCTTATTGGTTTACGGGAGAAGCAAAGCGGTGCGTGCGTCCGGCGAGTTGCCAGCCGGACCGGGTCTAAAGGACGTCTGGGGTCAGATGAAGCGCTGGTTTCAGGGAAATTTCTAACGACGATTTGTTGTTGTCGCCAATCCTCAAAGTTAATGGAGACAGGATAATGTTTGAACTCATGGATGCAGTCAGTCAGAACGCGGTCATCAAGGTCCTCGGTGTGGGCGGGGGTGGCGGCAACGCCGTCCGGCATATGGTGGGCACCGGGATCGATGGTGTGGACTTTGTCTGTTGCAACACCGACGCACAGGCGCTGCGGACCTCAAACGTCCGGACTGCCCTGCAGATTGGCTGCAACATCACCAAGGGCCTCGGCGCCGGAGCCAATCCGGATGTGGGCCGCCAGGCCGCGATGGAGGATCGGGACCGGATCATCGAGGTCATCGAGGGCGCCGACATGCTGTTCATTACCGCCGGGCTTGGCGGGGGCACGGGCACGGGCGCAGCGCCGGTGGTGGCCCAAGTGGCTCGCGAACTGGGCATCCTGACGGTGGCAGTGGTCACGAAGCCCTTTGCCATGGAAGGCAAGAAGCGCCTCGGGATTGCCGAGCAGGGGATCGCGGAACTCGGCAAGTACGTCGATTCGCTCATCACCATTC
>JBBQJK010000075.1:0-8188 GCA_038325835.1 Gammaproteobacteria bacterium | reverse complement strand
CCCCACCACAGCTGGCGGCTGATGCACCAGTCCTGAAGGTTGTTCATCCACTGAAAGTAGGTCTTCGACCAGTTCCCGGGGATGAAGCGGATACGGCCATCTTCAACAGCGGCTATGGCGGGCGCCGCCAGCGGGGCAATTTTTACGTACCACTGGTCGGTCAGCCAGGGTTCGAGGACGGCGCCGCTCCGGTCCCCGCGGGGTACCTGCAGGGTGTGGGCATCAATGCGCTCCACCAGACCCTGTTCCTCGAGAAGGGCGACGATGCGCCGGCGGGCCTCGTAGCGCTCCAGCCCGCGGAGTTCTGCAGGGATTTCCGCCAGCGCCGTGGCCGGGTCGTAGCCCGAACCGGCGGCGTCGGGTTGGCTGATGATGCAGGCATCCCGGTCGAAGATGTTGATCAGGGGCAACTGATGCCGTGTGCCAACTGCATAGTCGTTAAAGTCGTGCGCGGGCGTGATCTTTACGCAGCCTGAACCGAATTCCGGGTCGACATAGTCATCGGCGAGAACCGGAATCAGGCGATTGGTCAGCGGCAGACGGATCTGTTTGCCGACGAACTGACGGTGTCGCTCGTCAGTCGGATGCACCGCAACTGCCGTGTCCCCGAGCATGGTCTCGGGGCGCGTCGTGGCAACGACCACCTGACCACTGCCATCGGCAAGCGGGTACCGGATGTGCCACAACGAGCCCGGCTCTGTCTCCGACTGAACTTCAAGGTCGGACAGTGCTGTGTGCAGAACCGGGTCCCAATTCACCAGGCGCTTGCCGCGGTAGATGAGGCCCTCTTCATGGAGGCGAACGAACACTTCGGTAACCGCGTGGGACAGGCCCTCGTCCATGGTGAACCGGTCCCTGGACCAGTCTACCGAGTTGCCCAGGCGCCGCATCTGGCGAGAGATCGTGCCCCCGGACTCCTGCTTCCATTGCCAGACGCGGGTCACAAAGGCGGCGCGGCCCAGATCCTGCCGGCGCTTGCCCTCGGCGTTGAGTTGTCGCTCGACGACCATCTGGGTGGCGATGCCGGCATGATCCGTGCCCGGCTGCCACAGCGTGTTGTCGCCCCGCATGCGGTGATAGCGGGTCAATGCGTCCTGCAGCGTGTGCTGGAACGCGTGACCCATGTGCAGTGTGCCCGTGACATTCGGGGGAGGAATCATGATGCAGTAGGGCGCGCCGCGACCGGCCGGCGCGAAGTACCCTGCGGCTTCCCAGCGAGCGTACCAGCGCTGCTCGATGCCGGCTGGCTGATAGGACTTGTCCAGCGGTCCAGCAGGGCCGCCGGCAGTTGCGTCTGTCACTCAGTCACCCTTGAGGTCTTTCTCGAAGTGTTCGCGAAGAGTCTGGTCAATCAGCTCCGGCAGTTCATGGCGCAGGCGACCGACCACTTCGTCGAAGAGCGTAGCCTCCATTTCCTTGTAAGCCTGATGGAGGAGCTTCTCGACCAGCATAAAGCTGCCGGTTGCGATGCGCACCTGCAGTTCGGCGAGCTCTGACTCAGTGAGCGAGGGGCGCACGAGTTCGTCTGCGGCGCTGCGTCGGGGCCGGGCCACGGCATCGGTCAGTACGGGTATTCGCGAGCGATCCATAGTCAGTTGACCTCGTGGGTTTCAGGCTCCAGGCCCTGTTCCCGGTAGAACCGGTGCCGCGCGCGGCCGGCTTCGCGACCGGCCGGGCTGCCATCAATAATCTCGGCGATGCGCGGGTAGCGGTCGAAGAACGCAGGTACTTCATCGGCGAGATTGATCAGCAGGTCCGCGCCCGGGGGCGGCACGGTTTCCCCGGTATCAGCCGAGCCGATCGTCACCGGTGCTCTCGAGTCGGCATCCGGCTGGCTGGAGGTCGTCAGCAGTTCATGGGGGACAAAACTGCCCTGTCGGAACGTCCATAAATACACATCAAGGGCGCTCGCCATCGCCGTGTCTCTCGCGTGGGCGTGGATCCTGTTATTCAGTTTGTAGGCCTTCTCCGTCAGCCGGCAGGCATAGCCCAGCCGAGTGGTCGCCTCAGTGCCGTTCAGCACGTAGAAGGACACTCGCGTTGCACCCATCGCCGGTTGACTCGCTGTCGCCACTGGTAAGTTACCGGGCTACTTTCTGTGGAGGAGGAATTCCATCAGCAGCGGGATTGGCCGACCGGTGCCACCCTTATTGGTACCCTGGTTCCAAGCCGTGCCGGCGATATCGAGATGGGCCCAGTCTGTCTTGCCGACGAAGCGCGACAGGAAGCTCGCCGCCGTAATCGTTCCCGCGTCACGGCCGCCCACGTTGGCCACGTCCGCGAAGGGACTCTTGATGAGTTCGGCGTAGTCTTCGTCGAGGGGGAGCCGCCAAGCCCGATCGTCTGCTGCCTGGCCGGCCGCGAGGAGTTGGTCTGCAAGCTGGTCCGAGTTGCCCAGCAGTCCGGATCTCACCCTCCCCAGAGCGACCAGGCAGGCACCCGTGAGAGTCGCGATATCGATCAGGGCTGACGGCTTGAAGCGCAGGGCGTAGGTGATGGCATCGCACAGGATCAGCCGCCCTTCTGCATCGGTATTCAGGATCTCAACGGTCTGCCCTGACATGGTGCGCACGATATCGCTGGGCCTGGTGGCCGTGCCACTGGGCAGATTCTCGCAGGTCGGCACCACGCCGACCACGTTGATGGGCAGTTTGAGTTCCGCCACTGCCTGGAGCACGCCGAGGACGGTGGCGGCGCCGCACATGTCGTACTTCATCTCGTCCATGCCGCCCGCCGGTTTGATCGAGATGCCGCCGGAATCGAAGGTGATGCCCTTGCCAACGAGAACGACAGGTTTGGCGGCAGCTGCGGCGCCCCGATACTGGAGCACGATGAAGCGGGGCGGCTCGGCGGCGCCCTGGGTGACGGCCAGAAAGGCACCCATGCGCAGCTTGCGGATTTCCGGCAGGCCGAGGACCTTCACGGTGAGTTTATTACCCTTCCTGGCAATACCCCTGGCCCGCTCTGCGAGGTATCTGGGGGTACAGACGTTAGGCGGAAGATTGCCGAGGTCCTTGGCGAGCGCCACGGCCCTGCCAATGGCCTCGCCATCGGCGATACCCTGGCGGGTCTGACGAAGGGTGCGGGTGCTGCTGGCAATTCTGAGGCTCTTGAGCGGCGCCGTGTTATCGCCGGGTTCGGACTTCATGGCGGTAAAGCGGTAACTGACCTCGTGCCAGATTTCCACTGCCAGCCGGGCCTTGCGGTAGTTGTCGGCGTCGCTCACGGCCTCGCTCACAAGGTGCAGTGCTGCGTCGCTGTACTTGCTCCGTGCGATGGCCGCGAGGGCACTGCGCGTGGCCTTGCGCCAGGTCCGGCGATCCAGTTTGGCTTGCGGCCCGAGCCCCACCAGCAGAATCCGCTGGCAGGGGAGTCGGCCCGTGTCGGTCAGCAGGAGAAGTTCAGCGGGTTCTCCTGTGATATCGCCGTTCTTCAACGCCCGGGAAATCAGCCCGCCACCCGCAGTGTCGAGGCTCTTCGCGGCTGCCGAGAGTTTCCCGCCGGCGTAGATTGGCACGATGGCGCAGGCGGTCCGCTGCTGGCTGGGGCTACCCGTCGTTACCTGGAATTGCATACTGACCTCGATGTGCGGGCGCTTGACTCCATGCGAGCGGTAAACCAAGGTTGGCCCCTGTATGGCATGTCCCGTGAATGCCCCTGTAAACGGCGCGTAAGTGTACTCGATTCATCCGGAGCCCGGCCAAGGCCGGTGCGTAAATGACTGACCTGATTCGCCGCTACGTCCTGCGGGAAACCCTCCAGGCCTGGCTCATCGTTACTCTGGTCTTGTTCTTTATCCTGGTCACGAGCCAGTTCGCCTCCGTGCTTGGGGATGCGGCAGCCAGCCGACTGCCCCGGTCGGCAATTCTTCAGGTGCTTGGTCTCACGAGCCTTCAGTACCTCACCATCCTGATTCCGGTGGGCTTTTTTCTTGCCATCATGCTGGCGCTCGGCAGGCTCTACCACGACAGCGAAATGGCTGCGCTCATGGCGTGTGGCATCGGACCCGCACAGCTCTACAAGGCTGTGCTCAGCCTGGGTGCCGGCCTGGCCCTGGTGGTTGGCCTCCTTGCTCTGGTGGTGTCACCTGCAGCCCTCCGACAAGTGGAGCTTCTCGCTGCCCAGGCAAAGCGGGACGCCAGTTTTGGCTTGCTGGTGCCAGGCCGGTTCGTCAACTTCGCCAATGGCACCGCTGCGCTATATGCGGAATCGGTAACTCCGGATCGTCACCTGCACAACGTGTTTGTCCAGCGCCGCACCGGTGACAAGGTGGAGGTGATCGTTGCTGACGAGGCGTGGCAGGAAGATGCTGGTAATGGCGTTCGGGTCCTCACCTTTGCCCGCGGACACCGTTACGAAGGCAAGCCCGGCGAGGCGCGGTTCCGCCTCGTCGAATTCGCGGAGCACGGCATACCCTTCGAGCTGCCGGCCACCGGGGACCTGAAACTGAGTAACGAAGCCCGCCCTACTGCTGCCTTGCTGGCATCAACCGACCTGGCTGACCAGGCAGAGTTTCAGTGGCGCATCGGTGTGCCTGTGACTCTGCTAGTACTGACCATACTTGCCGTGCCACTGGCGAAAACAGAGCCACGGAAGGGGCGGTTCGCGGGCATCGCATCGGCTGTCCTGGTCTATCTGATCTACGCCAATCTGCTCGCTGCGGGGCGTGGCTGGCTCGAACGGGGAGAGCTCCCTGCGGCGGTGGGACTTTGGTGGGTACATGGCGTGTTCCTGCTGGCAGCCGGGCTGATGCTGTGCCTGCAGCTTGGTCTCTGGAGGCCGTTCAAGTTTGGGCGAGCGCCATCGGTGCAGCTGTGAGAATCCTTACTGGTTACGTGTTTCGCACCATCCTGGGTACCACTGGACTTGTCCTCGCGGTGCTCCTGAGTCTCGCCTCCTTCATCAAGTTCATCGGCCAGCTCGACGACATCGGCGTTGGCGACTTCGGCCTTCTCAACGCGATCGGCTGGGTCTTGCTGCAGATGCCAACGATAGTCGCCCAGATGTTGCCGATTGCGGCGTTGCTCGGTGCACTGCTGGGACTGGGCTCGCTGGCAAGCCGGAGTGAACTCATCGTGCTCAGGGCTGCGGGCGTCTCCCCGAGGGGCCTTGCCCGGTCTGTGCTCGCGACGGGCATCGTCCTCTCCCTGGCCGGCCTGGCGATCAGTCTCTATCTCGCGCCGCCGCTGGAACGTTATGCCCGGCAGCAGCGTGAGTTGGCCAAGTTCGGCCAGGCGGGCATCAGTGCAGGGGAGGGCGCGTGGATCCGCGACCGGACGACCATCCTCAACGTGATTCCGCCCAGCGAGGAGAATCCTGGCGGGAACGTCTACGTCTTTCGCCTGGGTCCGAATAACGTCCTTGACGCCATTGGCCGGGCGGAGTCGGTGCGCGCCAAACCGGACAAACGCTGGTTCCTCCGTAACTATGCCGAAACCCGTTTCAGGCCCGCCGCCACCGAGACCAGCCTGGAGCCGGAGGCGCTGGCCCTCGAGGGCGTCAACCCGGACCTTCTTGGTCTGACGGTCGTCCGCGAAGCCACCATGAGCGGAGCCGCTCTCTGGCGCTACGTTCAGTATCTCAAGCGCAGCGGACTGGATGCCCGCAGCTACGAAGTGGCCTTCTGGAGTCGGATCGCAGCGCTGGTTGCCGTGCCGCTGATGTGCATTCTTGCTGTGCCTTTCGTTTTGGGGCCATTGCGCTCAGGTGGGTCTGGCTCACGCATGCTGGCCGGACTCGGCATAGGCCTGGCATGGTTTCTCGTGAGCAGAACCCTGGCCGATGGCGGCGTGGTCTGGAATCTCAATCCAATCCTGATTGCCTGGCTACCCGCTACTCTTCTGGCGATGGTAACGCTCGTCGTGCTCAGCCGGACCCGGTAACCATGCTCAGCGACACCCCTTCGTATGGCTGATCAGCCAGCCGCTCCTCAGTCACCGAACATTGCCCGGCCGCCGGGATTGCTCGGGCGCGCGCTGGATGCCATCGAGCGGATGGGCAATAAGCTGCCCGACCCGGCCATGTTGTTCCTGCTGCTGATGGTGGTGGTGGCGCTCATTTCCTGGCTGCTCGCCAGTGTCACCTTCAGCGAGGTTGACCCGCGCAGCGGCGCACCCATTCAGATTCGGAACATGCTGGCCGGGGAGGCGCTGACAGGTTTCACCTCGGCCATGGTCAGCACCTTTGTCAGCTTTCCGCCCCTCGGCGTCGTCCTGGTCGCGATGCTGGGTCTCGGCGTCGCCGAGCACACCGGGTTCATCAGTGCCAGCCTGCGAAGCATTATCGCCAGTACTCCCCGAGCCCTGTTGACACCGGCACTCATCGGGGTTGGCGTACTCAGTCATGTGGCCGTTGATGCCGGCTATGTCCTCGTGATTCCGCTCGGTGCCGTCATCTTCTATGCCGCCGGGCGCCATCCTCTGGCGGGGATTGCAGCGGCCTTTGCCGGGGTCTCCGGCGGCTACTCAGCGACCTTTCTCGTGCCGTCCAGTCTGGACCCGCTCCTGGCGGGAATCACCCAGGCTGCCGCAAATCTCGTTGATCCCGCCGTTCGCACCAATCCATTGAACAATTACTTTTTCACGACGCTGTCTGCTGCGCTGGTCATCGGGGTCGGGTGGTTCCTTACTGACCGAGTCATCGAGCCGCGCTTGCGTTCGACCCCGATCGACGGCGACCCTGCTCAGTTGCCAACCATGGACCCCTTGGACCCCGGGCAGAGGCGGGGGCTGCGTTGGGCGGTCTTCGTGATGCTGCTGGCGCTGGCGGCCTTCGTCGCTACACTGCTTCCCGAGGCGTCACCCTGGGCCGCGCAGCCGGAAGAGGTAGACGCCGGAGGGCATCCACTGTTGGTGTCCGCCGCACCTCTCATGCGGTCCATCGTCCCTCTGATCTTTGTGTTCTTCCTTCTGCCGGGCGTCGTCTACGGCTACATGACCGGGACGATAGCCAGCCATCGCGACGTGATTGCGGGGATGAGCAAGGCGATGAGCGGCATGGGCTACTACATCGTCATGGCGTTCTTCTGTGCCCAGTTCATCTACGTCTTCGGTCAGTCGAACCTTGGTGCCTTGATCGCGATCAAGGGCGCAAACTGGCTCCGGGACCTGGCCCTCCCGATGGGTCTCACCCTCGTGGGGATCGTCCTGCTGACTGCCTTGGTCAATCTGCTGATTGGTTCGGCCTCCGCCAAATGGGCACTGATCGGTTCGATCCTGGTGCCTATGCTGATGCAGGTCGGGGTGTCGCCTGACTTGACCCAGGCCGCCTATCGCGTCGGCGACTCAAGCACGAACATCATTACGCCCCTGATGCCTTACTTTCCGCTGATCGTGGTGTTCTGTCGGCGCTACGTTAAGGCCACAGGCATCGGGACGCTGATCGCACTCATGTTGCCGTACTCCCTGGGGCTGCTGAGCGCCTGGAGCTTGTTACTGATCGGCTTCTGGGCAGGGGGTGTGCCGCTGGGTTTCGGTGCCAGCTATACGTACCCGTTCCAGCCTTGAAGGCAGAGCCTTGGGCAGGGGACCGGCGTCAGCGGGGTGGTTTAGGCAGGACTACCACTTGAGTGCCAGCGAGCCGGTCGTGCCACGTCAGTTTATCCCGATCAATCCACAGCCAGAGCAGGCCCAGGCCACCGGAGAGGACGGTCAGGAGGCCGGCGATGAACCGGATGACGCCGGTCCGGACATCGAGAGGACCACCCGCCTGCCGCTCGACACGCAGCCGCCAGGCGCGCATGCCGAGCGTCTGGCCACCGCGGAGCCAGGAGGTAATGAAGAACACAGCGGTCGCGCCCAGCAGCAGCAGTTGATACCCAGGCTGGGCCGGTGGCACGGGCTGACCCCCGCGGACGGCAACAAGCGCCAGGGTGGCCAGCATCCAGACCGCGACCAGCAGCAGCCCGTCGTAGGACGCAGCGGCAATCCGGCGCATTACTCCAGCCGTAGGGCTTGGCGCTGAGGCTTCAGGCTGCTGGTTTCCAGGGCGCATGGCGTGCAGAAGGACTAAAGTGGCGCTCCCTACGAGAATTGAACTCGTGTTTCAGCCTTGAGAGGTCCGCGTCCTAACCCCTAGACGAAGGGAGCGTGGTAACTGTCCCGCCGGAGCGGGGCTGCTATTATAGTCAGCCTCGCCGTTGTCTCAAGGCCGGAGTTCTTTTGACTTACCCCATACCTGCTGCGGATTC
>JBBQJK010000074.1:0-8216 GCA_038325835.1 Gammaproteobacteria bacterium | reverse complement strand
CGCTACCGGCCAGCCAATCAGGTTTGAACGCGGGCTCGCCCCCGACCCGCGCATACTCTCACTCTATGCCTTTCCGGTCGAGGACGAGACCCGGCGTCGGGTCGCAGTGATCTTTAAAGACATCAGCGAGCGCAGGCGGATTGAAGTGGCACTCAAAGAGGCGACAGTCGCCGCCGAGCAGGCCAATCGCGCGAAATCCGATTTTCTCTCCAACATGAGCCACGAATTGCGCACGCCGCTCAACGGCATCCTCGGTTTTGCCCAGCTCATCGAAGCCGGCTCGCCGCTGCCGACGCCGTCCCAGCAGCGCAGTCTCGAGCAGATTCTTAAAGCAGGATGGTACCTGCTGGAGCTGATCAACGAAATCCTCGATCTGGCGTTGGTCGAGTCGGGCCAACTGATGCTGGCGAAAGAGCCGGTCCCTTTGGCCGAGGTCATGCTCGAGTGCCGCGGCATGCTGGAGGGGCAGGCTCAGACGCGCGGTATCGGCCTGACGTTTCCGCGGTTTGACATCCCCTGGCATGTCCAGGGCGACCGGATTCGGGTCAAACAGGTCCTGATCAACCTCCTCTCCAACGCCATCAAGTACAACAGGCCGGACGGTACGGTTACCGTCAAGTGCGTCCTGAGCTCCCCGGATTCGATTCGTATCGACGTGCGGGATACGGGTATGGGCCTGACGCCGGAACGGCTCGGGCAGCTTTTCCAGCCATTCAACCGCCTTGGCAAGGAGTCCGGCGCGGAGGAGGGCACGGGGATAGGCCTGGTGGTGAGCAAGCGGCTGGTCGAACTGATGGGGGGCACCATTGGTGCGGAAAGCACCGAGGGGGTGGGCAGCGTGTTCTGGATCGAATTGCCAAACGCGGTCGGGCCGCGGCTTGCGGTTCCTGAAGCCGCGCCTGGCGCGCCGGCGAACCGACAGGTCCCCGAGGGTACACCGCTGCGCACGCTCCTCTATGTGGAAGACAATCCGGCCAACGTGGAGCTGGTCAAGCAACTTGTTGCGCGCCGCCCGGACCTGCACCTGCTCTCCGCGGCGGACGCCCATCTGGGCATTGCGTGTGCGCGCGCGGATCAGCCGGCGGTGATCCTGATGGACATCAACCTGCCGGGAATCAGCGGGATCGAAGCGCTGAAAATCCTGCGCGCTGATGCCTCGACGGCGCATATCCCCGTCATTGCGCTCAGCGCCAATGGGATACCTGATGACATCGAGCGGGCCCTCCGGGCCGGTTTCCTGGACTACATCACCAAACCCATCAGGATTGACCAGTTCATGGTTGCGCTGGACGCCGCGCTTGCCGTTGCCCGGACGGCCTCCGGCCTGGCGGCTGAAAAGGACTAGGCCTGCCGTCGTTGCTTGAAGTCTTCAAGTATCGGCACTGGCCTGGTATTCAGCGCCAACTGCTGGTACAGGGCCTGCACGTGGTCCGGCATCCAGGAGACTATCGGCAGGACCTCGCCGGCGGGTACCGCCCGCGAGAAAAGGTAGCCCTGGAAGGTCATGCCGGGATATCCAGAAAGCGCGCGGAGTTGATCCGGACGCTCGATGCCCTCGGCGGTGATGGCGAGACCCAGGCTGGTACAGAGTCCGATCGTGGCGCGAGCGATCGCTTCTGAGCGCTGGCTCGTGTCAATGCTCGTGATGAGACTGTGGTCCAGTTTCACACGCGACAACGGCAGTTGTTCCAGCGACGTGAGCGATGAAAAGCCGGTGCCAAAGTCATCAAGGGCAACGCCGAACCCAGCGCTTCTCAGGCGTTTGAGCATGGCGACCGTGCCGGCACCCGTTTGCAGAACATTCTCGGTAAGTTCAATTTCGATGCATGTGGGCGGTAAGCGGTGCTGCTGCAGGAGGTCCATAAGGCCCTCAATGAAATTGTAATCCAGCAGTTGGCGTGACGACACGTTGATTGCTACCCGCGCCTCGGGCCAGGCGGAATGGTGCCAGACAGCGGCCATCTCGATCGCTGATCTGACCACCCAGTCACTGATCGTCGAAATAAGGCCTGACTCTTCCGCTACCGGAAGGAAGTTCGCCGGAGTGATATAGGGGCCATTGGGCAGCCGCCATCTGATCAGTGCCTCCACCATGTCCACCCGGCCCGTGTCCGCGTTGACCTCCGGCTGGAAAAACAACTCAAACTCACCCCGCTCCACTGCGCGCCGCAGTCCTTGTTCGATATTGAAGCGCGAGGCCGCAGCCTCGACCAGGTCCGGAGTGAAGACCACGAGTTGCGCCCGTCCCAGTGCCTTGGCGCGAAAGAGGGCGGCATCAGCCGCGCTTAGCAGGCCCACCGGATCGAGTTCATGGTCGGGGTAGCAGCTGACCCCAACGCTGACGCTCATGGCGATATCGCGCCCGTCTACCTGGAGCGGAGGGCCGAATGCGCGCACAAGGTCCCAGCCTGCTGCAACGATGTCGTCGATGCTGGAGGCGCGTTCGCGGGTAACCGTGAATTCATCGCCGCCAAGCCTGGCAGCGAATCCGGACGAGCCGCAGACGTCGCGTAACCGGTCAGCAACGCTTTGCAGGACGCGGTCGCCAAACACGTGACCCATGCTGTCATTGATGTTCTTGAAATTGTCGAGGTCGAGAAAATAGACGCCGACGCGACTGCCGCCTGCTTCCGCTTCCATGGCCGCTTTCAACCGGTCAAAGAACTGGCGGCGATTGGGAAGGTGGGTCAACGGGTCGTGTCCGGCGAGATGCTGCAGCTGTCGAGTGCGTTCTTCAACGCGCGCTTCGAGTTCAGCATTCAGCTCGCGCGCCAGGTTCTGCGAGGCCTCCAGGCGCTCTGCCATTTGGTTGAAAGCGACTGCCAGTGTGTCAAGCTCACGGAGTCCGCCGAGGGGTACGATTACATTCGCTTCACCGATCGCCAGCCGTTTGCTGGCGAGAATCAGGCGATTTACAGGCCGGACAATGCTGCGAACGGTGCCCACGGAGATCACCAGGAGCAAGGTCAGCACCGCGGTGCTGAGCCACGCAATCAGGATTCGCCCGTCGCGTGGTTCCGTCGGGGTCGATCCTTCCACGGCACGCCTGGGAAGGTGCCCACGGGAAGAAGGGCCCGGGGCCCGCTGGAAAGCAACCTTGCCCCCCCGGCGTGGAGGGCGGACGTCTCGGACGCAGGGGCTTCCGAAAAGGAACGAATGTCCCGGGCGAGGCGCCCATTATTAACTTCGAAGGCCTTTAGCAGGGGGGCCAGCTGCAGTCCCCGTTCGATGAAACCCAGCCGTGCTTGAGCCAACTCGACCCGATCGGTTTGCATGGCAAGCAGCCAGTCCTTGCCCTGGGCCCTTGCGAGGCCTTTTCCGCTTTGCTCCAGGGCTTTGGCGAACGCGTCTTCCCTTGCAGCGATCTGCTCCATCTCAGACGCGTCGAGCGCCGTTCCTGCCACAATCGTGGTCATGTCAGGCCGCATCTCGTCGAGACTGCGACCCATGGTTACCAGCGATTGCCTGGCGACCACCCGGCCGAAAATCTTCCACGCACCGCCCAGAGCTTGTTTCGTCCGGCCGTCCAGGGCCTCGAATGCCTGCTGGTAGTGTCCCAGCAGTTCTTCCCGCTCAGTGACCAAGTCGACGATTCTTCGTCCTTCTTTGAGGTGGGCGGGAACCGCCCTGGCCACGGCATTGACCGGTGGGCCTGGTACCTCCTCCTGGGCCTGGCGGCGGGCCTCTTCCCATGCGCGCATCAGCCGATCGGAGGCCCTTTCCACCTCCGCGCTCGACCCCGGCGTTCCCGCAACAACCCGCACCCGGACAGCGGTGAGCAGCCCCGACGTTGCGTCCAGTAAGCGTTCCGTCGCAATGCCTCGGATCCGGGGGTCGCGGGAAGGCTGCGCTTGGACCACGACGACGGCCGGTGGGGCAGCAGCAATGGGCGCATTGGAGATCAGTCGTGGCCCGTGCTCAGCCAGAAGGTTAGCTGCCACGGCGAGAATGGCGACGCCGAGAAAGGCGACGCTCAGGCGGCCTGTTATGCCGACTCGAGAACCAATCCAGCCCAGCGGCATCATGTCACGCGCGTTCCGCTAATCCAGTGATACCCGGATGATTCCATGACGGCTGGCCGGAATCGTCGTGGGGGGTCACGCTGGGACGCTGGTTTGTGAAGCCGTTCTGTCAGTCATTGCCGCGCGTGGGCAAAACTGTGAGTCAAGTCACAGCAGGGCTGAGGGGGGGGGTAATTCCCATTATTTGCTCTCCCCAGAAGTGGAGCGGAAGCTGGGCGTCGTCTGGCGCATTCGGATAAGGCATTGGATGGCGAGGTCCTTTGCGGGGACCACGAGCAAGCCGTACGCGCGCTACCGAACAGACGGCGAGTACCGTGGTGGTGAGACTGTGTTATTCGGCGATTTCCGCCGTCTTCAGCCACTATAGGAATCGTTATGCATCGTCTAATTGGATCGGCTCTGTTGGTGACCGTGCTCGGCGTGGCGGCATGCGCCGGGCCGCCAGGCCCGCAGGGTAACCAAGGCAACGCCGGCAATGCCGGAGACAAGGGCGCAACGGGCAATCAGGGCAACACCGGCTACGAGGGCCAGCCCGGCGTACAGGGAGACACCGGCTATACGGGTGCTCAGGGCAGAAGCGGTACGCAAGGCGATACCGGGTACACGGGCGCAACGGGCGCCACCGGGAGCCAGGGCACTACGGGATCCACCGGCGAAGCCGGGGAGAAGGGTACCTCGGGCACTACCATCGTGGTGGTACCACCCACCGAATAAGCCGCTACCCGGAAATCGCGTAAGTCACCGCCGCTGACCGCGCCACTGGATCATGTGTTCCAGTGGCGCGGCCGGCGCGTGACGCGTCAGAACGTGTAGGCCGCGCTCGCGGAGAGCAGGGACACGCTATCCGCTGCGCTGATCTCGAACCGTTCGTACTCGCCCCGAATCTGGAACGAGCCCCGCTGGAAACGGACGCCCACCCCGTAGGCCGGGTCCGTGCCGTCGTCGCTGGACGAGGCCAGCGACGAGGAAGCCTTCGTCTCCCAGTTGATGGCGCCCGCCTTGCCGAAGATGCCGATGGGACCGAGGTTGGTTCCCACGAGACCGAACAGGTCGAACCCGTCTGCATCGATCTTCAGGCCATTGTCGCTGGGTCTGCCGAAGTTCACATACCCGCCCTCGACGCCCAGGTCCAGCAGCGGGACCAACCCGAAGTTGATACCGACAAACACCTTGTACGCCGTGTGGTCGCCGTTGAACTGAAGCGAGTGTTGCCGATTTCGATGTCCCCGATCGAAGCCTGTCCGGCGCCGGCGCCCACGTAGAAGCCGGTGTCAGTCCCCGCCAGTACAGGGGCGGAAAGGAGGGTGACCAGCAAGAGGCCCATCGCGGTGACCCGCGGTGACTTGTTCAACCGACTTTTCCTCCATTCGCAATTCCTGCGGGTCCTGACCCGTGTCTCCAGATCTGCTGCAAAAAGGGGGCCTGTGGCTGCGCTAGCGTGCGTGTGCGTGTGCCTGTGCGTGGGGTAGCTTTTGCGGTGGAGGCCGACTTGGGCGCCGGCGCCCCTTCGAAGGTAAAATCGGATTGCTGCTGCGTGAGAGTGCTGGCTGAGAGGGTGAGAGTCGTCACAAGTAAACCGTCCAATGGGTTAGGGTGAAGATTAAATTCTCACGCCGGACTCGCCTAGCGCAGGCCAAGAAATCCCACGATAAACAGGACGACGACTACAAGCCCGACGATATAGATGATGTTGTTCATGGCAATGCTCCCGCTGGTTGAGAAATGTACTACCGCCCCACTTCTACTCTCGCACGCGTCAACCCTCAGTGCGCCACCACACCAAAATCATTGGCGACGCGGCCTTTCGCCAACCTGCCTTCTGTCTGCCATCGCACCGACTGTGGCTGGAGCCGGCAGTATGTTGCGGGAGCGACGCCGCAAGGCCTCGCGTAACAGGTACATCCACACAAGGAGTTGATATGAACTGGGACCGAATTGAAGGCAACTGGAAACAGGTAACCGGCAAAGTCCAGACGCGCTGGGGCAAACTCACCAATGATGATCTGGATGTGATTGCCGGCCGTCGGGACGAGCTGGCTGGCAAAATTCAGGAGCGCTACGGCATTGCCAAAGACGAAGCAGAGAAGCAGTTGTCTGCGTGGGCGAGTGACGCGAACGATTCATGGTTCGCGTCGGACCGGGCCAAACAGCCCTCGCATTCAGACAAGCGGGTGATGTAAAACGCTGGTGGTCCGGGGCACACTGTGCCCCGGACTTTTAGCTGGCCTGTCGTTCTGATCAGAACCTGGCGAAGGAGTAACGCACTCCAAGCACATACGCGCGGATATCGTCACCCGCATCGACGCCCAGATTCACGCCCCAGTTCTGGTTGAACTCGAAGAGGGCATTGCCGATAAAGCTGAACTCGCTGGAGTCCTCAATATCCGTGTAACGCACGCCGGCGCTGACCTCCAGTTGGGGCAACAGCTGGGAGCGCAGCGCTGCGTCGCTGTACCAGCCGTCGGAACCGTCATCGTTCAGGTCGTCGATGGACGGATCGGAGTCGCCGCCGATATCCAGGTTGCCGACATCGATGTCGACATAGGCGGCCCGCACGACCAGATCCGGCTGGTTGAGAACAGCGATATTGAGCTGCTTGTTCAGGCCCAGGCCCACGTCCAGCCGCGCCACGTCCTGGCTCGAGCTGAAGAAGGTTGTCCCGTCATTGGTAAAGCTAACGTCCGAGTCGGTTTCAGAATAACCGGCAAAACCGAAGAACATCGGGGTAAAGGCAAAGGAGCCGCGCAACCCCCAGCCGCTGCCGTCATCGAAGTCTTCACGCAGGCTGTCACCGTCATTGAAGTCATCGATATCAAGGTTGATGTAGTCCACCTCAAAGAAGGTATAGCTGAGGTCAGCGGCGGCCTGGGCGCCCACCGGTGCCGCCAGCAAGGCGGCCATGGCGGTCGCGAGCGCAGTGCGCGCCGGCAGTTTTCGCGAATGAGACATTTGGTGTCCTCCTGGAGTTGAAACAAGCATCGAGCGGAGCAAACGGCACGCCACATTCTCGCCGGCCGGGAGGGTATTCACTGTACGCTGGCGAACGCAGGCAGGGCGAGGCGCCGAGGCCGGCCCCTGCCGAGCCTAGCGTTTCTCGACGACCACCCGACCCTCGGCGTTCACGGACACCCGGTAGCGTGTCCCGTCCTGGCAGGTCGCGAGGAAGTCGTTCTCGCCCTGCGCCGTGGCGCTGACGACCTGCCCACAGGGCAGCCCTTGCAGCGCTATAACGGCCGTCAGGTCCTTGGTGTCGGAAACCGTACTGGCAGGGTTATCCGCTGCCCGCAGTGGCCCGGTGGCCAGAAGGGTGCCCAGCGTCATTACCGCCACGCGAATCGTCATACCTGTAAATGTGTTCACGGCGTTGCTCCTGCCATCAGCTTGGCTTCATTAAACTTTTCCGGGTCCGCCAGGATCCCCCAGATCGCCTCGCGGGACGCGACGATGTCCCGGGCGAGCGGGGGGTCGCTGTCCTGGAGCAGCGACAGCACCTTCAACAACAGCATGTCGTAGGGCCGGCGCAGCTCGGCGAGAGTCGTTTTCGCCTGCCGCCTGTAGTGGGCGCGAAATTTGTCCAGCAGGTCGTCGACCTGGTTCTTGAGGGAGAGCTTGGTGAGCACGCCAATCGCCTTGGTCTCGCGCAGCCGGACTTCGAGGGTGGCCAGGTCGAGTGGTGGTGCGGCTGGTTTGGCCGCTGCCAGTTTCGGGGCAGGGGTCCTGGGGGCTGCCGCCGACGGTGTCGCCACCGGTGCTGGCGGTGGCCTCGGGGTCGGCGCGACCGTTACCGCGGCCGGCGGCTTCGCCGGGGCGGCGGTTGGAGCAACCGCCCTGCTGCCGGAGGCTTTGCGGTCCGGGCTCGTGGCCGCTACCGCCGGAACCGGCGGCTCGACCGTCGCAGGCGGCAGGGGTGCGGGAGCAGGCGGTGGCGTGGCCGTCATGGCCGGCTCCGCCGGGCGCACCGGCGGTGCCGTTTGTTCCACTGTGGCGCAGGCCGCGCCGAAGAGGCAGCACAGGAGCGCGGCGCTACGCAGCGCCGGGTCTAACGACAAGCGGTGGCTCATAGGTCTTCTCCCAGTGTTCGAATAATGGGCAGTGGCGGCGCGCCCAGCACCAGCCGCAGGTGGTGCGTGCGGCCGTCGTTGACGAGTGGAATCCGGGTCTGGCCGGCCGCCAGCGTTTGGCCGTCAAGCTCCG
>JBBQJK010000073.1:0-8240 GCA_038325835.1 Gammaproteobacteria bacterium | reverse complement strand
CTTGCTGCAGCCGATCTCGACAGCGTGCCGGACGAGACTCGCCGGCGCCTGGAGCAGATCCGCGCCAGCCTCGGCACGATCGAAGCCGGCCGCGGCGAACTGGTCGGCCTGCGCTCGGCTGCTGATCGCCTCGACCGTATGCTGCCGCGCCTCACCGACCAGATCGACGCCCTCGAAGCCACTGGCGCCGTTCGGGGCCAGCCAGGCACCACGGCCCAGCTGGAGCGCCTGCGCCTGCTTGCCGATGGCTTGCGCCGTGATGTCCGGGGCCTGTCCCAGGGAACGGTGGGGCCTGATGCCCGCAACCCCGCCATGCTCGATGCAGACCTCGCCATGACCCAGATCGTGCGCGGTCTTGGCGAGGGCAACGCCGATCTGGGCCTGCGGCCGCTCGCCGGAGCGGATGCCATTCGGGCTCTTGATGGCCTGCGTCAGCAGACCGCCGACCTGAGCAAGACCTTGCGGGATGTCTTGGCAAGTAGCGATCGACTGGGCGCCCTGCGTCAGTCCATGGAGCAACTCGACGGTCTCGTGGGCCAGCTGCCTGTGGACGTGGTGGGTGCCGCGGTTCGTGGCCCCACGGATGTCTTCAGCCTCATCGCCACGGTACTGCTTGCCCTGGGGATCGGCCTCGCGCTGGCCATGGTCTGGATCTACCGGAAGGTCGCCGATACTGGCCGCGCCGCTGCCCAGCAGACTGCCCAGAACGAGCAGAATCAGCAGGCCATCCTGACTTTGCTGGACGAGATGAGCAGCCTCGCGGATGGCGATCTGACTGTGCATGCCACGGTGACCGAGGACATCACCGGCGCCATCGCGGACTCCATCAACTACGCCATCGAGGCCCTTCGCGAGCTGGTGACGACGATCAACGAGAGCGCGATCCTGGTCGATGGCGCCGCGAAGCAGACGGAAGGCTCGGCTCGCCAGTTGGCGGCGGCCAGCGAGGCCCAGTCCAAACAGATCGAGTCTGCTTCCCGCGCCATCGGGCGCATGGCGTCGTCCATCGAGGGGGTGTCCGGCAACGCGGAGCGCTCCTCGGATGTTGCCCGCCATTCAGTTGACGTGGCCCACAAGGGTGGTGACGCCGTTCGCCGCACGATCGAGGGCATGAACGCTATTCGCGAGACGATCCAGGAAACCTCCAAGCGCATCAAGCGCCTCGGCGAGAGCTCCCAGGAGATCGGCAACATCGTTGAACTGATCAACGATATTGCTGACCAGACCAACATTCTCGCCCTCAACGCGGCTATTCAGGCCTCCATGGCTGGCGAGGCCGGCCGGGGTTTTGCGGTCGTAGCCGACGAAGTTCAGCGGCTTGCGGAACGTTCGGCCAATGCGACCAAGCAGATCGAATTCCTGGTGCGCACCATCCAGGCCGACACCAATGAAGCCATCGTCTCCATGGAGCGCAGCACCACAGACGTGGTCGGCGGAGCCCTGCTGGCAGAAAACGCGGGTGCCGCCCTTGAGGAGATCGAGCAGGTCTCCAACCAGATCGCGGCCCTGGTCCAGAACATCTCCAGCTCCGCGCACGAGCAGGGCAAGGCAGCCTCCGCCGTCACCCGCAGCATGGATGTGTTGCAGGAGATCAATTCCGAAACCGCGGCGAATACCAGTGCAACCACCAATGCCATCAGCAAACTTGCCGAACTTGCCACCCAGTTGCGGCGCTCCGTAGCCGGCTTCCGGCTGCCACCGGTCACCTCGGCCACCCGGGCAGGCGTCAGTAGCCTGACAGGCAGTTTTTCCGCCCTGGCCGACCCTGCGGACGTTTTCGATCCGGGCTCTCCGGATGAAACACCGGAGGGACCGCAGGCCCAGACAGTCCGGTTGCGCGAGCCGGTGTCCTTCGTGAGCAAGCGCACCGCCTGATCGTGGCCGCTTTCCCCGACTCCAGCAGCGTGCCAGGCGCGGTCGATCCGGTTCGGGAGCCGTTGCTGCTGGTCGCTGACGAGCTGGCCGTAACGCTGAACGACGTCCGGGCAGCCCTCGAACAGTACGCCGAAGGCGAGGTTGGCAATCAGCCGCTGGAGCGGTGTGCGGCACTCCTGCACACGGTGCGCGGGGTCCTCCAGATCACAGAGACCTGGGGTGCCAGCCTGCTTGCGGAGGAGATGGAGCAAACCTGCCGGCACCTGCTGAAGACGCGGCGGGATGCGCAGACTGACGATGGTATTGAGGCGTTGTCCAGAGCAGCCGTACAACTGCCGGCCTATGTCGAGCGCATCCGCGACGGGGGCCGCGATGTGCCCCTCGTGCTGCTGCCGCTGCTGAACGATCTCCGGGCGGCCCGCGGCCGGCCGCTGCTCTCCGAAAGCACGTTACTCCTGCTGAACATTGCCCCGGGGGCGTTTGGTGCGTCCCACCGTGTCGTCACCCCGGCGCGGGAGCCAGGGCGGCCGGCCATGGCAGAAGACTCGGCGGCGCTGGCCAAGATCCTCCGGCCCCGCTTTCAGCTGGCGCTGCTGGGCTGGATCCGCGGGGAGAGCGGGACCGATTCCATCGCCCGCCTGCAGGACGTCGTCGGCCGCCTCGAGGCAGCCGCCGGCAGTGAGGTCGTGCATCAGTTGTGGTGGGTGACCGGCGGGGTACTCGAGGCACTTGCCGATCGGGGTCTCGGAGCGGGTATCTCGGTGAAGCGGCTCATCGGTCAGGCAGACCGGGAGATGAAGCGCTTACTGACCCAGGGCGAGCGCAAGTTTTCTGCCCAGCCGCCGGTTGAGCTGGTCAACAACCTCCTCTACTACGTCGCCCGGGCGAACAGTTCCGGGCCCCGGATTGCCGCCATCCGCGAGGCTTTCAATTTGTCCGGCCTGATTCCGGGTGATGAACAGATTGAAGTTGCTCGCCAGAGTCTCGCAGCCCCCAGCGTCAAACTCATGCAGACGGTGGCTGCCGCGATCCGGGAGGATCTGGCCCGGGTTAAAGACGTGCTGGATATCTACGTACGCACTGGCATGGAGCGCGTCGAGGAGCTGGCACCCCAGGTCGAGCTGCTGAAGAAGATCGGCGATACCCTGGGTGTGCTTGGCCTCGGTGAACTGCGGGAAGTTGTCCAGACACGGCGCGGGGAACTGGAGGAGCTGATAGCCGGGCGCCGGCCACCGGATGAGCCGACGATGGTGGCCATGGCCACCGCGTTGCTGGAGGTGGAGGACCGGCTGGAACCGCAGCTCATCGGGCTGATCGCGCCCGACAGTGCCGCGGGCACCACCACAGCTGAACAGCATGACGACGCGGATCGCGTCGTGGTGACCCAGGCCGTCATGCGGGAGTGCCTGGCCAATCTGGCTCGCGTGAAGGAGGCCATCAGCCTGGTGACGGAGCGCGCCGGCGACGGTGCCGCGCTGGATTCCATTCCGGCCCTGCTCCGCGGCATTACCGCGGCGCTGCTGATGGTGGAGAAGGAGAGCGCCGGACGGGTGGCGGAGCGCATCTCGGCGGCGGCCAGCGAAGTGGTTCAGCGCGGTGCCGGACCTGAGGCGCGGGTGGCGCTGGAACGCCTCGCCGATGCCATCGTCAGTCTGGAGTACTACATGGAGACCCTCCAGGCTGGCCGACGCGAGCCCGGCTGGATGCTGGAAAACGCGGCCCGCTCCCTCGATGCTCTGGTTCTGCCGGCTCCGACCCTGCGTCTCGAACTCGAGAGCGCTGGCCGGATGACGCCCGAAGAGCTGCCCGCCACGCTGGTCATCGACCGGTCCGAGGTGGACCTCCCCATCGACTTCCCCTTGCCCGGGGCGGCAGCGCCTCCCATCGCAGCCTGGCCCGACGTAGCCTGGCAGGGGCCATCGGCCGACCGGCCGGTCGTGGCGGATACTGGCCAGGACATCGATCCCGACATTCTCGAACTCTTTATCGAGGAAGCCCGGGAAGCGATCGCCGCCATCGCCAGGCATTTCTCGGCCTGGGAACTTGACGAGGGCGACAGGGATGCGCTGCTCACGGTGCGCCGCGCCTGCCACACCCTGAAGGGCAGCGGCCGCATGGTGGGTGCTGAACTGATTGGCGACTACTCCTGGAGTGTTGAGCGCCTCCTGAACCGGGTGATCGATGGCACTGTGCCGCGCACGCCGGAGTTGATGAGCTACCTGCGCCGGGCCATTCCCGTCCTCGCGGAGCTGCTCGAGCAGCTGGAAGTGGGCGCCGTACCCACCAGCGATATTCGTGCGCTCATCGCCGAAGCAGACGACCTCGGCCTCGCGGTGGTGAACACTGACGCCGAGGCCACGCCGGGCGCCAGTGATGCCACGGAGGTGTTGCTGGTGATTGAGCTGGATGCGGCCCTGGCGCCATCCAGTGCCTTGTCGCCGGTCGACGCAGGCGATAAACCCCTGCCGTCCCCCGCGGTGCCCACCGCGGTCCTCGGTCCGAACGACGCCACCCTGGTGGTGCGGCTGCCACCTTTCGGGCCGCCCAGCCTTGGCCCGAACGATGCCACGCTGCTGGCCCCGGCGTTACCGGCGACGCCCGCCCTGGACCCGGTACTGCTGGATATCCTGTCCCGCGAAGTTGCCGTGCATCTGGGGGCCATCCGGGAGTTCGTGGCCAGGGCAGGGGAGGCCACCTCGCAGCCGCTGCCTGAGCACATCTTCCGCGCCTGCCACACGCTCCACGGCAGCCTGACCATGGCTGGGGTGGCCAACGCCGTCGAAGTGGCAGCCCCCCTCAATGACCTCATAGGCGTGCTCTACACCGCCCGGCTTCCGGCAGACGCCGCCATTATTGCCGCCACGGGAGAAACGGCCACGGTAGTGGCCAGGATCATCGACCAGTTGCGGGCGACGGAACCGCTTTCCTGGGCGTCCGCCGCCGATGTGCAGGCGGTAGTCCGGGACCTCACCGCCCGGCTTGAACAGCTGCTGGTCCAGGCCGGCGAGCGGGCGGCGGTGCTCTCTGCCGAGGCCGTCGACCCGGGGACGGCGTCCCTGCCGATGCCCGTGCTGTCCGAGCAGGACCTGGCGGCAGCTGCTGATGAACTGACCGAAGCGTCGCCCTGGACGGCATCCGTTCCGGAGCTGCCCATCGAGAGCGAACTCCCGGAGTCCGGCACCGATCTGACCGAGGTGTTTGCCATCGGGGAGATGGAGCTCGCGGCTCCGTCGCTGGAACCCGAGCCTGAACCCCAGCCCGAGCGCGAACTTCCCGCCACGGCGACGGCCGCCGGGTGGGACGCGGAGGTCGCCGACATCTTTGCGGAGGAGGCCAGCGAGATCCTCGAGGTCTGCGATCAGGCCGTGGTCCAGCTCGCGGCACGCCAGGGTGAAGAACCTGCTCTCGCAGAACTGCAGCGCGGCCTGCACACGCTGAAGGGCGGCGCCCGCATGGCCGGCCTGTTCGCCATGGGCGATCTCAGTCACGACCTGGAGACCCTGCTGCTGCACATGGCCGATGGCCTCCTGCCGCGGACGACGGAGACCTACGGACTGGTCCAGTCCACGCTGGATGAGCTGCATGTGCTGCGGGACCAGATACCCGCTGGCATTGCGGCAGCACCGTCGGCTGTCGTGCTGCTGCGGCTGGCAGCTGCCCTGCGTGGCGATGTTCTGCCGGAACCGGCGGCTGAAGTTTCCGCAGCCGAAGCCGTGCCTGCTGTTCAGGCTGAAGCCCAAGCTCAAGTTCAGGCTCAAGTCCAGGCTCAAGTCCAGGCTGACGATCTGCCGCCAACGGACCGGGTGCCTGACGAGGTGTACCCCGAGATCCTGCTGCCTGATCCCCAGACGACTCCTGAAGTCGAGCCCGGTTTGGACGTCGGCATAGAGTCCAGCCTGCCGCCGTTCGCACCGTCGATTCCACCGGCACTCGAGCGTCTTGGCGAACTGGCCCGGGCGCTCGCGGCGCCCCCGACGCCGGTAGCGCCGCCAACTCCCGACACCGAACCCGCGCGCCCCAGCACACTCCGGGAGCGTCCGGCCGAACCCCGGGACTTTGCCCGGGTGGACGCGGGGATTCTGGAGCAACTCCTGAATGGCGCCGGGGAAATCAGCATTGCCAATGCGCGTCTCACCCAGCAGCTGTCCCAGATCCAGTTCAACCTGGAAGAACTCAATCAGACGGTCGTCCGCCTGCGGGACCAGTTGCGCAATCTGGAGATCGAGACCGAAGCCCAGATCCTGTACCGCAACAAGGCCGAGCCGCAGAAAGAGTCCGGATTCGATCCCCTCGAGCTGGATCGCTACTCCAGTATCCAGCAGCTGTCCCGCGGACTGGCTGAGACGGCCAGCGATGTGAGCAGCATCAAGGACCTTTTGCAGAACATCAGTGCGGATACGGAGGGCCTGCTGGTTCAGCAGGGCCGGACTACGACCGAACTTCAGGACCAGCTGATGCGCACCCGCATGGTGCCCTTCGATCAGCACAGTTCGCGCCTGTCACGGCTGGTGCGCCAGACGGCGAAGGACCAGGGAAAGCTTGCCGAGCTCAGTATCGTGGGCAGTGGCGATCTCGACCGGCAAGTGCTCGAAAAGATGCTGCCGCCCTTCGAGCATATGCTCCGCAATGCCGTGATCCATGGGCTTGAGTCGCCCGCGGAACGCGACGTTCTGGGCAAGCCGGCCACCGGCACGATCTGCATCGCCATTCGTCGCGAAGGTGCGGAGGTGGTCATAGAGATTGCTGACGATGGCCGCGGTCTGGATGTCCCCGCCATCCTGCGCAAGGCAGCCGAGCTGGGCTTCGTGAATCGCGATGCGACACTGACGGACGAGGAGGCGATGCAGTTCATCCTGCGTTCGGGCTTCAGTACGGCTGATCAGCTCACCCAGGCTGCGGGCCGGGGCATTGGCATGGACGTGGTCGCCAATCAGGTGGCGAAGCTGGGTGGCACCCTGTCTATCGCCTCTCAGCGTGGCAAGGGCACCACCTTCACGCTGCGGCTGCCGTTCACCCTGGCGGTAACGCAGGCTCTGATCGTCCGGGCTGCCCACGAGCTATACGCGCTGCCGCTGCCGACTGTGGAAGGCATCATCCGGATCGCCCGCAGCGAGTTCGAAGAACGGCTGGCGCGGCCGGAACCGGCTATTGAATATGGTGGTCAGCGCTATTTCTTTCGCCACCTCGGGCAGTTCCTTGGCCTCGGTCCTTCCCGCCTGCCGGATGAACAGGAGAGGGTGTCCATCATCCTCGTGCGCGCCGGGGACAACTCGACGGCACTGATCACTGACGAAATGCAGGACAGCCGGGAGATCGTCGTGAAACCGGTTGGTGCCCAGCTCGCCACGATCCGGGGCATCTCTGGCGCGACGATTCTGGGCGACGGGCGCATTGTGATCATTCTCGATGTTGGGGCTCTCGTGCGCTCGTCCCGCCCGGCACCGGACACGCCCGCCCCGGTGGCCGAGCCGGAGCAAAAGCAGACTCTCGCCCTGGTCGTGGACGATTCAATCACGATGCGCCGGGTGACCCAACGACTGCTGGAGCGGAACGGGTTCCGCGTCGTCACGGCCAAGGACGGCGTGGAGGCAATCAGTGTCCTGCAGGATCACCGTCCGGACATCATCCTGCTGGACGTGGAGATGCCCCGCATGGATGGCTACGAGTTTGCCCGCCACGTCCGCAACGACCCTGCCGTGGCCCGGGTGCCAATCATCATGGTCACGTCCCGGGTCAGTGAGAAGCACCGGGCCCGCGCCATCGAAATCGGCGTCAACGACTACCTGGGCAAACCCTACCAGGAGCGCGAATTACTGGAAGCCGTTCAGCACCAGCTGAATACCCCATGACGACAGCCAGCGACGAGCTTTACAGCCTGCTGATACCCCTCAACCAGGAGCGGTTGATCCTGCCACGGGTCTGCGTGGCGGAAGTCGTGCGCTACGCCCCCCTGCAGGAGGACGAGTCGGCGCTCCCCTGGTTGCGGGGCCATATCGCCTGGAACGGGCTCCGTGTGCCGGTAATTTCCTTTGAGGAACTCGCCGGCCTGACGCCGGCCGAGCCCGGAGGCCGCACCCGGGTGGCTATCCTGAATGCCATTGGTGGTCGTCTTCCCACGGGCTTTTTCGGCGTGCTGACCGAAGGCTTTCCCCAGCTGGTGCGGGTGAACCGTGCAGTCGTGCAGTCCGCGGCCCGGCAGGCCTGGCCGGAGAACGGGCCGGTAATCTGCCAGATCCGGATGATCAACGAGTATCCGTTGATTCCGGACCTTGAGGTCATTGAGGACCTTATCGAGGACGGCCTGCGGCCACGGGAAGAGCTGCTCTCGTAGGAGCGCCTTGTAGGAGCGCCTTCAGGCGCGATTC
>JBBQJK010000072.1:0-8250 GCA_038325835.1 Gammaproteobacteria bacterium | reverse complement strand
AGGCTTTCGCGGATGGGCAGGCCCACGTTGTCGATGAGTGCCATCGGCGCGGCGCCGGTGCCGCCATCCCCGGAGTCCAGCGTAATGAAGTCTGGGGCCGAACGCAGGCCACGCCGCTGAATTTCCCTGCAGAGCGCTTCCAGCCAGTCCGTGGAGCCGAGCACCGTCTTGAAGCCGACCGGCTTGCCGGTGATGCCCCGGACACGGTCCAGGAAGTCCAATAGTTCCTTGCCATCCCGGATGTCTGTATGCCGGTTCGGGCTGAGGGAATCCTCGCCAGCCGGGATGCCGCGAATCGCCGCGATTTCCGGGGTGACTTTGCCACCCGGCAGAATTCCGCCCTTGCCCGGCTTGGCGCCCTGGCTCAGCTTGATCTCGATCATGCGCACCTGCGGGTGGTGGCCCAGCTCCCGCAGCCTGGCCTCGTCGAGCTGGCCGCTGGCATCCCGCACGCCGTACTTTGCCGTTCCCATCTGGAAGACCACATCCGCGCCCCCGTCCAGGTGGTAGGTGGCCAGCCCGCCCTCCCCGGTGTTGAGCCAGCAACCCGCCGCCCTGGCCCCGCTGGACAGCGCCTGGACCGCTGGCCGGGATATGGCTCCAAAGCTCATGGCTGAGATGTGAAAGAAGCGGTTTGTGGTGTAGGGGATCCGGCAGAATGGCCCAATGGTCAACGCTGCTGTTGGACGATTTTCCTCATCGAGACCGGGGAACGCGGCGTTGACGAAGATGGCCGTACCGGCTGGCCGCAGATCGCGGGTAGAACCGAAGGCGACGGTGCTGTCCACACCCTTGGCAGCCCGGTACGCCCACGCGCGTTCGGCGCGATTGAACGGCAGTTCTTCCCGGTCCATCGCGAAGAAGTACTGACGAAAAAATTCCCCCATCGTCTCGAAGGCGTACCGGAAGCGGCCGACGACGGGGTAGTTGCGGCGAATCGCGTGGGTAGTCTGGGTGATATCGACCACGTACATCACGGCCACTGAGATCGCCCCGACTCCCAGGGCAATCACGAACAGCGCCGAAAAGACGCCGAGAATGTCGGAAACGATACCCATACGCGCCCCGGGGCAGACGGAATGGGCCAGTCTCGATCGCTGCGGCTCCGACCGCTGCGAAACCGCGCACACTCAGGAAGAAAGCTCGAACTCGCACACCAGTGGCAGGTGATCGGAACCAGTCCGTGGCCCGACGGCAACGTTCCGGACCAGAACCGGGCCGCTGACGAGACAGTGGTCGATGGCAATCCAGACTGGCCTGAGCCAGGCAGGCCAGGTGGCCGCCAGCCCGAACGGCAGGCCTCCGTCCCTGAGGCCTGCGTCACGCAACAGATCCCGGAAGTAGGGCGAGTAGGGCGTGGTATTGAAGTCGCCGGCCACGATCTTCGGCAGCGCGGGATCTGCGGCGGCCAGGCGCTCCGCCAGCCGGCGCAACTGGGTGTTCCGCTGCCTCGCCTGGGCGGGGCTCGATGGCGACGCGGGGTGCACCGCGTAGACCTCAGCCAGCCCACCCGGCAGCTGCACCACCACGCGCAGGTGGGAGCTGACGTCATCACCGAGAGCCAGGTCCTCGACTGCCTGAATCGGGTACTTCGAGTACACCGCGATCCCCCAGGCATTCCACCGCGCCCGCAGGGCGAAATGCGGGTAAATGCGCTCCAGGTCACCGAGCTTCTGCCGCCACCGGGGCGTGAACTCCGAGAGCACCAGGAGGTCTGCCGACTGGCGGGCAAGGAAGGCGCGGGTCGCGGCGGGATCCTCGAGGGTGTAATGGAGATTCGCGGCGATGAGCTTCAGAGGCAAACGGGCTGGCGCTGTCGCAGCAGCGGTTGGGGCGGGGCGATTGACCAGCCCGGGCAGGTAAGGCGAGATCATAAGGAGGTTGGGAACCGCAGCCAGCAGCGCCACGCCTGCCCAGCGCTGCCTCTGCAGAGCGAGACAGAGTGTTCCAGCCAGCACCAGGACCACCAGGTACTGAACGGGGAAGTGGGAGAAAAGCTCAAGGACCCAGTATTCCCGGGCACCCAGTGCTCCGACCGTCGCGAGTGTCGTGGTGATAACTGCCAGAATGACAACGTGCGGGAAGAGCCGGACTATCATGAGCACCGTGGGCGACCGTAATCGGCTCAGGATACTCCGTTGGCCACGACGCCTGAGCAATCTCGCGTTTCCCGGACTCCTGCTCGCTGGCCTGTCGCTGGCGGCACTGCCGACGGTAGTGTCCGGTTCAGAACCGCAACCGCCAACTCCCGACGCGGTGGCCCGGCGGACTGTGGCTGCCGCTCTCGGTATCGCCGAGACGGAGATGAGCGTCATAAACACCGAGTCCCGGGAATTTGCGGATGGCAGCCTCGACTGTCCCCAGCCGGGTGCGGCGTATGCCCAGGTCATCACCCCTGGGTACCGAGTCCTTGTTGAGGCGAATGGCCGGCGCTTGGACGTGCGGGTGGCTGGCACCGCGGGGCGCATCTGCTATCGGCGCAAATTGTCGCCCGGCCCGTCGCCCAACCCACCAGCTGAGGCCAGAGTGCAGCCGCGGGAAATGGGTGAAGCAGCCCGGGCTGATCTGGCCCTGCGTCTGGGCAGGTCAACCGAGACCATCACGATCCTGGGCCTGCGCCGACTCAAGCCAGGCGCTGTGCTCCCCGGATGCGGCGAGGTCTGCGCCAGCGATGCGCTGCCGGCCAGCTGTGGCCTGGCGGTGCAACTGCGAACGGCGGAGCGGGACGTGGACTACTTTGCCCTGCCCACGGAGGTCCGGCCTTGCCCCGACATCGCGTCCCGCTAGCTACCGCGGCTCGCCTCTGCGCGCCTGGCGTCGCAACCGCCAGGCCTTGCGAACATGGCGGGCGGTGATCTTGCGCCACCCCCGACGAACGACGCGGGCCGCATCCTCCAGCGCGGTGGGACGATAGTGCGGCTGGTCCTCCGGTGACAGGAGATCGTAGCGCCGCCGATACTTGAGCTTCACCCAGGCGTTGAGATCCATCCGGCAGGCCTGGCGGAACAGGAAGCGATTCCACCAACTGCCATCCGGTTGCCGGACTACCGCAGAGCCGAAATCCAGCAGGATCGGTTCGCCTTCGGGACTGATCAGCAGGTTACCGCGACGCTTGAGATCGGCATGGGCCACTCCCGCAGCGTGGAGGGCCAGGATCCGCTCCTTAAACTGCCGGAAGAACCGGTCCCTGTCCTTGAGCGACTGCGAGTTTTCCCGATAGGGCTCGCCGGCCATGAACTCGAGCGCGAGGCTGCCGTCTTCCTGGAGACCGAAACAACGGGGCATGCCAGGGAGCCCTGCCACACGCTCATAGGCGGCGAACTCCCGGCGGAGCATCGCCGACCGCACCACGCGGGCCATCCGCCCGCCCATGGCCTGCTTGATGACGCGACGATCGGCCCCCGTGCCACGCAGGTAGACGGCACCCTGATAACCACGGCTCAGAAATTTTCCGGGAGCCAGATCGGGCACGACTAGATCCGCGTCCCGATCCACCCGATGCAGATCAGCGTAAAGGCGATGACGATCGGTTCGGCGTTCTGCCGGACGGAGGTCATGAGGGACCAGCTGGCAGGGCTGGTCGCCCAATAACGGCGGGGAATGACGGCGGGAACTGTCTGGCTCCATTGCTCCCAGGGAGCGCCGAAGATCCGGTGCAGTTTGCGATCCTCGTACTCGATGGCCGTCGGGTAGTAGAACCACCAGAAGGCGCCCGCCGCAAGGACTGCCCACCACTGGCCGCAGGCGAGCGTGAAACCGATGAGGACCAGGAGATTACCGGTGTACAGGGGATGACGGACGAGGGAGTACGGACCATCCGTTGCCAGCTGCCGGTTCTTGACGATGTAGCCGGAGGCATAGATGCGCACCAGGCACCCCAGCACGACGATAAACGCCCCGGCCATGAACAGGACCGGCATGGGGCGGGAGAACACAGCGAAGACCGGCATCAGCGCCAGGCCAAGGCCCTGGCGCATTGCTTCCTGATGGCGCAACTCGCGGACGACACCCGGCAGGCCGGGCAGCGGGGGAAGATCGGCAGTGCGTTTGGACATGGTTTGCAAGTGTAGTCCCGGCCGAGCCCCGGAGGCCATCGGTGGCTGCCAGCGGGCATCAAAGGAGCAGACTGATAGAATTCGAGTCGCGGGCCTGTAGCTCAATTGGTTAGAGCAGGAGACTCATAATCTCTTGGTTCCAGGTTCAAGTCCTGGCGGGCCCACCAAACAAAGCACCCGCCGGCGTTGCGCCGGCGGGTCATCCAGCAGCGACTCTTTGCTAGTAGCGCGGACCACCTCGACCGCCACCACCACCGTCGCGGCCTCCGCCGCCACCACCGGGACCGCGATTGCCGCCACCACCGTCACGGCCACCGCCGCCACCGTAGCCGCCACCACCACCGTCGCGGCCACCACCGCCACCGTAGCCGCCGCCTTCCCGGCCACCGCCACCGCCACCGCCACCACCACCGGCGCCGCCGCCGCCCGAACCACCGCGAACGCGACCACCGCCGCCGCCGCCGCCACCGCCACCGCCACCGCCTTCACGCTCACGGGCTTCGTTCACCCGCAGCGGCCGGCCTTCCATGTCCTGACCGTTCAGACGGGCGATAGCCGTCTGCGCGTCAGACTCGGGCATCTCGACGAAGCAAAAGCCGCGGAACCTGCCGGTTTCGCGATCGTTAATCAGCCGCACGGCATCGACGGTGCCGTGCTGTGAGAACAGCGTGCGGACCGATTCTTCATCAGCGGTATAGGGCAGATTGCCCACATAGATCCTGGTCATGACGGGTACCCTTACAATTTCTCAGTTGATGGACAGCACGAAAACATCGAACGTCAGCGCCTTGCCCGCGAGCGGGTGGTTAAAGTCCAGCACCACCACGTCGGGACGGACTTCAGCGACCCGGATCGGGCCGTCGAATCCCTGCGCGCTCAGCAGTGTGCCAACCTTGCGCGAGTCCTCCGGGATCTTGTCGAGGGGTACTTCCTGGACCTTCTTGGGATCAACGGGCCCGTAGGCCTGATCCGGCGGAACCCTGACCTTGACCCGCTCCCGCGCGGCTGTACCCTGCAGGGCGGCCTCGAGCCCGGGAATGATTTGCCCCTCACCGGCAACGAAAGCCAGCGGCGGTCCGCCCACGTTGCTCTGGACTGTGGAGCCGTCATCCAGGGTCAGCGTGAATTCCACGTCGACCTTCTTGCCCTTCTCGATGACGGTTGCCTTCGCCACAGGGAGTGCTGTGCCGGACTGAGCCAGTGCAGCCACTGGCATTCCGGCAACTGCCAGCAACAGCAGCGAAGCAAACAGGGCGCGAGCAGAACTCACGTCCATGGTCTGATAGTCAGAAGGGAAAGGTACACGGGAGGAATAAAAGATCGTTGGGAAGAGGTTCTATGGACGTAGGGGCTTCTATAGGAAGGGCGGTTCTCACCGCAAATCAGGACAGTGCGCGCCTAGCCTCTCCAGTAAAACAACACCGCCCGTCGCCCAGATCACGGCCCGATTGGCGACTCTAGAATCGACTTTAGCACGGGTTTTCTGCCGATGCGATGGGCGGACCGGGGTCGCAAAGCAATGCAAAAGGCACGTTAGACCGCGCTTTTACCGGCGGTCCAGAAGGGGCGTTCCGTGAAGCCCCCCAATAAAGCGGGTCTGCCCCATAGAATCCCGGCGGATCATTTCAGTCACCTTTGCCATCAGCGAGGCGCCGCATGCCAGAACCAGGTCTGGGCGCGTTCTCTCACGTCACCATCGGTGTCACCCGACTCGACGACGCTGTGGTCTTTTGGGGGCAAAATTTTGGCCTTGAGGTCCGGGCCCGCCGCGAGGGCCCCGACACAGCCCTGGCCCAACTCTGGGGCCTGGCCCCGGAGCGCGTTGTGCGGCAGGCAATCA
The DNA here is from genome assembly GCA_038325835.1 of Gammaproteobacteria bacterium. GTDB lineage: Bacteria > Pseudomonadota > Gammaproteobacteria > Steroidobacterales > SHZI01. The sequence continues at coordinate 2,355 of JBBQJK010000072.1, read as the reverse complement.
TCGCAACACCGCTGGCGGCCGGCCGCTGGGCAACTGCCGGCGCGCTATGCGGAGCTTGAAGCGGCTGGTCACCAGTTCCGGAGCCGGTGGACCGAGATGGCCGTTGGCGAGCATGTCTTCCGCGAAGTGCACCTGCCCGGGCATGACGAGATCAACGTCGTACTGCTGGAGGCACTCGGACCGGGCTATGCCACACCGCTCTCACCCCGGGGCTACGCCGGTATCGGTCCGCTTGTTACCATCGTGGGCGATTGCGCTGCCGAGGGGCGCTTTCACCGTGATGTGCTTGGCATGGAACCCACGCTGGAACTGTCTCTGAAAGGCCCGGAGATCGAACGGACGGTCGGACTGCCGGGCGGCGCCGGGCTGGACCTCAAGGTCTACGGCGACCCGACCGAGCCGCTGGGCCGGCTCGAGATCATCGAGTACCAGCAGGTTCAGGGTGCAGACCTCTACCCGCACGCCACGCCGCCGGCCACCGGAATTCTCCACGTGAACTACCGGGTGCCGGACCTGGCGCCGATTCGCACACGGCTGGGCAAAGCCGGGGTACCCTGCAGCGACCACGGTTTAGTTTCCGCGATGTACGGTAGTGGCCCGGTCATTTCCTTCCGGTCGCCGGCCGGGTTGCGTATAGAGGTACAGGCATGCGTCATGCCACCAGCATTCATTTTCACGCCCAAGCCGGAGATCACTGATGCCTGAGGGAGCGGGTTCAGCGGGCAAGCAGGGAACGCGCGTGACCGGCCTAGGCCGCCTGTTCCTTCGCAAGTCGGTCGCGCAGATGCACGCCGAAAATGCCCAGAGCGATCTCAAGCGCACCCTCGGGGCACTGAATCTGGTGCTGCTCGGCATCGGCTGCATCATCGGCACCGGCATTTTCGTCCTTACCGGCCGGGCCGCGGCGAATTTTGCCGGGCCCGGCATCATGATCTCCTTCGTGATTACCGGAGCACTCTGCACCCTCGTGGCCCTCTGCTATGCGGAACTGGCCGCCGCTGTCCCGGTATCCGGGTCTGCCTACTCCTACTCCTACGCCGCCCTGGGAGAACTGGCCGCCTGGGTGATGGGGCTGCTGCTGGTCCTTGAGTACGGGCTCGCTGCCGCCACCGTGGCGGTCGGCTGGTCGGGGTATCTGGTCAGCCTGCTGAACGACGTTGGCCTGCATATCGCCCCGGAATTCACTGCGGCTCCGGGGGTCGAGATCAGGGAAGCCGGGGTCGTCGTGGCCCAGGGGATTGTTAACCTGCCCGCCCTCCTCGCCATTCTTGCCGTGACCGCGTTGCTGGTCGTGGGCATCTCGGAATCCACGACCGTCAACAACATAGTGGTCGCGATCAAGCTCACGGTCGTCATCGCCTTCATTGTGATTGGCAGTTTTTATGTGGACCCCCAGCTCTGGTCACCGCTGGTGCCGGAGGAAATCCCGCCACCCCCGGTCGGGACGCCCCGGGGCTTCTGGCCCGACATCTGGCGCGCGCTGGTGGACGTCGTCAGCGCCGAGAACACCTCCCGTTACGGTATCGGCGGGCTCATCTCGGGCGCTGCCACCATCTTCTTCGCCTATATCGGCTTCGAGGCGGTATCGACAGCGGGCGCGGAATCAAAAAATCCGGCCAGGGACATGCCCATCGGGATCCTGGGCTCGCTGCTGGTCTGCACCGTTCTCTATATCCTGACCGCTGCCGTCCTGGTCGGCATCGTGCCTTACACCGAGCTGGATGATCCCGCGCCCATTGCTAAGGCGGTGAACCTGATAGGCCTGCCTTGGTTCGCCATCGCGGTGAAGATCGGCGCCATTGCCGGCCTGTCCTCCGTGATGCTGGTACTGCTCTACGGGCAAACCCGGATCTTCTACACCATGTCCCGGGATGGCCTGCTACCCGCTCCACTCGCGACCGTCCACCCGCGGTTCCGCACACCCTGGATCAACACACTGATCGTGGGCAGCCTTGCGGCGGCCAGTGCCGGCCTGATGCCCCTGGGTTCCCTGGCCAACCTCACCAACGTCGGCGCACTGGCGGCGTTCGCCATCGTGTGCCTGACGGTGCTTTATCTCCGGTACTCGGCACCCAACCTGAAGCGGCCGTTCAGGACACCTTTTTTTCCGGTGACCCCACTACTCGGTGCGGTCATGTGCCTGTTCCTGCTGATGGCGCTGATGGCCAACCCGGAGACGCGTCGATTCTTCCTGATCTATGTGGCCGGCGGCCTGGTCGTCTACTTTCTCTACGGCTACCGGCATTCCCGGCTGGGCAAGGGGGAGATCGTTATGGGCGCGGAGCCCTCCCTGAACCTGCCGGAGAAGCGGCTGTAGGAGCGCCTGGTAGGAGCGCCTTCAGGCGCGATCGAAAA
>JBBQJK010000071.1:0-8313 GCA_038325835.1 Gammaproteobacteria bacterium | reverse complement strand
GTTACTACCCGGCCGGCGGGTGGCTGCAATCCGAGCCGGGTGAGCACGTCATGTACCCGGGAAAGTCCCATATCAATGGCCCGTGGATGCAGGGACTCCTGCCACCTCAGCCAGTCGGCGAGATTGATTGGCGGATTCATCCTCACTGCCATAGCAAAGTTAGCCCTGGAGAACTTGCCAGAACGGCCTGGCGTGAAGCCGTCAGGAGGGCAATCAGGCTGAAGTCTCGGGCGGCGGTGCCTGCTTCATGAGCTTCGCCAGCAGGGACGCGATCTCGTCGCGCAACTGCCGACGATCGATGAGCATATCGAGTGCGCCATGCTCCAGGAGAAACTCGCTGCGCTGGAAGCCTTCTGGCAGTGTTTCGCGCACTGTCTGCTGAATGACGCGGGGCCCGGCAAAGCCGATCAGCGCATTGGGCTCGGCAATATTTACGTCACCAAGCATGGCGAGGCTTGCGGAAACGCCCCCGGTTGTGGGGTCCGTCAGCACCGAAATGAAGGGCACCCGCGCTTCGGCCAGTTCTGCCAGCGCAGCACTCGTCTTGGCCATCTGCAGCAAGGAATAAAGTGCTTCCTGCATCCGCGCTCCGCCACTCGCTGAAAAGCTGATCAGAGGCTGGCGGTTGTCACGACTCCAGACCGCTGCCCTGCTGAACTTCTCGCCCACGACGGACCCCATGGACCCCCCCATGAAGCGGAACTCGAAGGCACAGGCCACGACAGGCTGGCCCTTCAAAAGGCCAGTCATGGCGATCAGGGCATCCCGCTCGCCGGTCTCCTTCTGCGCCTGCGTGATTCGCGTCCGGTAAGGCTTGCTGTCCTTGAACCGGAGTGGATCGTGCGGACTCAGCTTTTCCGCAATCTCCCGGCCAGTGCCGGGATCCAGAAAGACCATCAGCCGGTCCCGTGCAACCAGGCGCATGTGGTAACTGCACTTGGGGCAGACATGCAGGTTGCGCTCGAGTTCCGCCCGATACAGCTGTGCACTGCACTGGGCACACTTGATCCAGAGCCCCTCTGGAACCGACCGGGTGCGCCGCTCCGTGCTGATGCGGGAGGGCAGGACCTTTTCGTACCATGTCATAGGGGAATCATAATCAAGTCTGGTTCAGCGATCACGCCAGACAGGCTGCGCCGCCGCTGACGGGAAGGAAAATTCGGTTGGGTAATGCACATCTGCCAGGTACAGGCCCTCCGGTGGCGCCGTCGGGGCCCCAAGCCGACGGTCCCGGCCAGCCAGCAGCTTGACGATCCAGTCCGGCTCGGCCTCGCCGCAGCCGACACGGGCGAGGGCGCCAACGATATTGCGGACCATGTGGTATAGGAAGCCATTGGCGCGCACCTCGATGTGCAGATAGGCGCCGACTCGCGTTACGACGAGTCGTTCGAGCCGGCGCACCGGACTCCGCGACTGACAGCCCGCACCCCGGAATGCCGAGAAGTCATGCTCACCGATGAGATGCGCACCGGCCGCAGCCATCCGCCCCTCGTCCAGGACTCCCCGGACGCACCACGCGCGGTGGCGTTCGAGGGCAGATCGAACCTCCCGATGGAGAATGACGTAACGGTAGGTTCGCGCCACAGCCGAGTACCGGGCGTGGAATTCAACCGGGACCTCCCGAACCCACTGCACGGCCAGATCTGCGGGCAGGTTGCTGTTGATCCCCAGGAGCCAGGAGCGCAGCGGGCGACGGGCGCTGGTGTCGAAGTGGACGACCTGGCCGCAGGCATGGACACCCGTATCGGTGCGGCCTGCTGCCGCTGTGCTGACAGGCTCATTGGCCACGATGGCAATGGCCTCATTAAGAACCTGCTGGACGCTACGCGCGTGACTCTGGATTTGCCAGCCAAAGAATGTGCTGCCGTCGTACTCGAGTCCGGCAGCGATACGCTGCACTGGCAGGCCCTCGGCGGTCAATCGTCTGACTTTGCGCTCAAACCGGCCGCCGGGAGCTGTCAGTCGGTCAGTTCATCAAGTAGCCGGCGGGCTTCCTGGCGCTGCGCGGAGTCGCCCTCCTCCAGCACTTCATTCAGAATGCTGCGGGCGCCATCGGGGTCGCCCATGTCCAGATAGGCCCGCGCCAGGTCCAGCTTGGTGCCCACTTCGGTCATGGTAGGGCCCTCAGGGCCCCGGCGCCGACCGGTCATTACGGAAGTCGGCTCGAGATCTTCGACTCTGCCGTCACCGATGTCGAAGTCGACCTGACTGAGTTCAGCAGAAGCATCGCCCAACCCGGCCACCGCAGCCCGCGGCTGCTCGGCGGTGTCCCCTACAACCCGGTGCTCGGCCGTATCACCGCTGGTATCCCGGGCTCTGTCGCGACCGGCGGCACTCTTTTCCATGGCATTCCCGAAGGCAGGCAGGTCCAGCGTGCCCTCATCGAGGGCCATACCCCGGACCTCGGCGGTTGAATCCCCCTCAAGCCCTTCCAGCAGGTCCGACGCGTCATCCTCCTCACTGAGGTCGTAGACGTCCCCATCACCATCCAGGGTGCCATCCATAGCCCCCTCAAGAGCACCGTGGAGGCCGGTACCCAGTTCCCCAGCCGCTTCGTCCAGCCCGCTAAGGTCGAGCCCGAGGTCTTCGAGATTTATTTCCTCCGTTTGATCCGAACCACCCGAGCGCCGGGAGTCCACGGAACCCGGGCGTAGACCGGGGATCGCACTCTCCAGCGTGGGCGTTTCCATCGTGCTCCCGCCGCCTTCGCGAGACTCGATGGCGGGATTCTCCATGGTGGGTGCGTAGTCACCTCCATAGCGGGTCTCGATCGTCGGAATTTCGGTCGTCCGGGCATCGCCACCGCGCCGAGCGATCTCGGTCCGCATCAGGCTCGTGTCCTCCAGGGAGCCGTCACCCCCCGAGGCGTTGTCCAGGTCATTCAGGTCAAAATCGAGCAGGTCGGAAGACGGACCTTTACGGGCACCCGTCAGATCGAGGTCAATGCCTGCCGAGTCCCCGTCATCAAAGGAAATGTCGACGGCACCCCGGTCGTCATCGTCAGCGAGGGCCAGGTCCAGACCGGAGTCCCCCGTGGTGGACACGGCGCCCGCAAAGAGCGGTTCATCCGGGCAGATCTGCTTGCCCATAATGACCACCTTGCTCCAGCCGGGGTCCGCGGCCCCCCGGAGAAGCCGCTGGAAGGTCTGGGCTTCCTTCAGGAAGGACGCCTTGTTCTCCCAGATAAAGAACACCTCAAGCAGTTTCAGCCGCAGATCACGGCGATCCGGGTTGTCGCGCAGGGCCCGGGTCAACAGTTCAGCCGCCTGATCGTAAAGACCGTAGGCCATATGAAAGTCGGCCTCGGCCACGACGTCCGCCTGGTCCAGTTCTACCGCGCCCTCAGTGCTGATGGTTCTCTCGAGCGGCGTTTCGGCGTCGGCATCCCGACCCTCTGACCGACCCTCTGACCGACCAAGAGCCATCGTGGCACTGGCGCGATCGCCAGCAACTTCCTCGACGCTGTAGCCATCGCGACGCAGGACCGGCTGGGTGCTGGCCGCGCCTCGCAGGTCGCCGCGAAGGTCATCGCCGAAACGGCTACTGGCCTCGTCCGCCGTTGCCATGCGTCGCCGGGCAAAGACGAAGAACAGGCCTGCCAGCAGGACGACTGCGGCTGACACCAGGAACCAGACGTTGAAGACCAGGGCACCCAGGGAGCTCAGAAAGCCACCGCTCTCCTCGCCCTTGGCGTCTCGCTGAGCCGGTTTACGCGGCTCAACCGGGGGTGCCTCAGAGACGGGCTGCTCCGGGACCGGGGCCTGCGCCCCTGCCGGTGCAACGACGGCCGGTGCAACGACGGCCGGTGCAACGACGGGTGGTGCGACTACTGGCGGCTGGGTTTTGCCACTCTCCAGTTGCGTTACCCGGTCCTGGAGGGCCTTGAGCTGGCTGTCCTTGAGGGCGAGCAGCCTCTGCTGCTCGGCCATTTCTTGCTCCAGCGCCGGGCGACCCGCAGCCGGGGTGCCGCTTGGACCTCCGGGCTGGCGGCTGGCGGTGCCGGTGCCGGACGCTGTTTCCGTCGGTGGCACCAACTGGAGTCGGGCCGGAGCGCCAGTGGCGGGTGCAGTGGCGGGTGCAGTGGCGGGCGCAGTGGCGTCCGGGGTACCGCGCCACTCGGCGTCCTGGCGTTGCACCTCGGCGGTAGCGGCCCTCTGGTTAACGCCAGCGAGTTCACCCGCGCCGGGGACCCGCAAAATCGCACCGCGACGAAGCCGGTTGATGTTGCCCGCAAAGGCTTCCGGGTTGGTCTGGTAGAGCGCCACCATCATCTGGTTCAGGGACACCGGGCTGTTTGCCCGCAAGCGCTCCGAGATCGCCCACAGGGTCTCATTGGACTGCACCGGGCCGTAGGTCTCCCCGTCGGGTCGGGTGGTCAGACTCCCGGTCGCGGGGCTTTGGGGCGGCGCTATATTCGCGGACGCCGGAGGCCGGCGAATCGCCGGCGCCGCAGCGGCCGGTCCGGCAGCTGCCGGCAACGTGGCCGTGCTGGAACCGTTTGGGGCCTGCCCGTCCGGGCTGGCGAACGCGGGCGGATCCAGAAGAACCGTGTATTCCCGGAGGAGCCGCCCCTGCGGCCAGCTGACATCCAGGAGCAGGGAAATGAAGGGCTCGCTGACGGGCTGGGTGGAGGTGACGCGAACGACGGCCCGGGAACCGTCCCGCTGCACAGTGAATCGGAGGTCTTCCAGAAAACGGGGCTTGTCGAGCCCAAAGCGCTCGAAAGTGGCGCTGGAAGCCAGCTGCACGCTGAGTTCATCCAGGCTGTCAGACGCATCCAGCGCGACCGGAATCTCGGCCACGAGGGGCTGATTGAGCGCCGACCTTAGCGTGATTTCGCCGAGGCCCAGAGCGCCGGCGGTCAACGGTAGGAGCCCCGCCAGCAGCAGGACTGCAGCGAGTCGAACTCGTGGCATCACCAATCCCCGATTGAGCCGCCAGCACCTCCCCTGGTCGGGGAGCCCAAGTAGCCGTGGCCTAGAAGCGGAACCAACTATAGCCCATATGTTCCCGCTGCGTAAGGCAGAGATCCCGGGATCTGGCGGCAGTTTCTGAACAGTACTTCGACTCTGCTTCAGCTTCAGAACCTGGCCCGGCCAGCCTCCACATCCGGGGTGATGGTCTGCACGTCGGCATTCTGGGCCCTGTGCCGCAGATAGTGATCCATGAGGACGATGGCCAGCATCGCCTCGCCGATCGGTGCGGCCCGCAGCCCTACACAGGGATCGTGCCGGCCGGTAGTGACCACCTCAGTCGCCTCCCCCTCCTCGTCCACCGTGGCACCCGGGAGCCGGATGCTGGACGTGGGCTTGAGCGCGATGCTGACCAGGATGTCCTGGCCCGTGGAAATGCCCCCGAGGACCCCGCCAGAGGCGTTGCGCCGAAACCCCACCGGCGTGATCTCATCGCGGTGTTCGGTGCCTTTCTGGGCCACCACCGCAAAACCAGCCCCCAGCTCTACAGCCCGCACGGCATTGATGCTCATCATCGCATGGGCAATGTCGGCCTCTAGCTTGTCAAACACCGGCTCACCAAGCCCCGCCGGAACGCCGCTGGCCACAACGTTGATCCGGGCACCGATGGAGTTGCCCTCCTTGCGGAGCGCATCCATGTACGCCTCCAGTTCGGGCACGCGGGAAGGATCAGGACAGAAGAACGGATTGTCATCGACAGTGCTGAGGTCCACAGCGTCGAGGACCAGCGGCCCCAGTTGGCGCAGGTAGCCACGGATCTCCACACCCAGCCTTAGCTGCAGGTATTTGCGGGCAACCGCCCCGGCAGCTACCCGCATGGCGGTCTCCCGGGCGGATGACCGGCCGCCGCCCCGATAGTCCCTGATGCCGTACTTTTGCTGGTACGTGTAGTCGGCGTGCCCCGGTCGGAAGCGATCCTTGATCTTCCGGTAGTCCCCGGACTTCTGATCCACGTTCTCAATAACGAGACCAATAGGCGTCCCGGTAGTGAGCCCCTCGAACACGCCGGAGAGAATGCGCACGACGTCGGGTTCGCGACGCTGGGTGGTATGCCGGGACTTACCTGGCCGACGCCGCTCCAGATCCTTCTGGATATCCGCCTCGGACAGCGGCATACCGGGCGGACACCCATCCACGATGCAGCCCAGGGCGGGACCGTGACTCTCGCCGAAGGTCGTGACGGAAAACGCTCGGCCGATGGTATTCCCGGACATCAGTACTCTGCTCGCAATGCTTCGCCAGTAGCCTGGTCGCTCACGGGCACGTGAGCGCGGAGATCTCCCGCGCTGACCAGGGCAATTCCATCCCCGCCATTCGTGAGCTCTGGCCAGAGAAACGGTACCGCTGGAAAACGGGCTTCAAGAACCCCAAAGCCGGCGCCAACCTCAAGAGCCAGCCAGCCGTGATCTGTCAGAAACGGCACCGCATGGTGCAGGATTCTCGCCGGGGTTTCCATCCCGTCTGCGCCGGAAACCAGAGCAAGGCGGGGTTCGTGGCGATACTCAGGCGGAAACGTGGCGAGATCCCCTTCGGGCACATAGGGCGGATTGCTCACGATGAGGTCGAAGGTGCCCTCAATCCCGGCAAAGAGGTCGGCACACAACAGCTGCACGCGGTCTTCGAGGACGTGCCGCCGCACATTCCTGGCAGCCACCGCCAGCGCATCGGTGGAGATATCAGTGGCAACGACCCGGGCTTCGGGAAAGGCCAGAGCCAGGGCCACGGCGATGCAGCCGCTGCCTGTCCCGATCTCCAGGATGCGCTGGACCTTTGCAGGGTCGAGCCAGGGCTCGAAACGGCCCTCGATCAGCTCAGCAAAGGGGGAGCGCGGAATCAGGACGCGCTCATCCACGTAAAACGGCAGTCCGGCAAACCAGGCTTCACCCGTGAGGTAGGGCAATGGCCGACGACTGGCAATGCGCAGCGCGATCAGGGTCTCGATCCGCGCCAGATCCGCCGGGGTGACAGCCAGACGATAGGCTTGCTCTGCATCGCCATGGTCAAGACCCACCTCATGAAAGACCAGGGCGGCGGCTTCGTCCCGGGCGTTCCCGGTACCGTGACCGAAAAAGACGCCGGCCTGATCAAAGCGCGTTGCGCACGCGGCAATCAGCCCGCCCACCGTGCCCGGGGCGTGCCTGGGACGCGGTGCCCGCCGCGCCCTGTCGGATCCTGTTGCCATATCTGCCCAGCGCTGGAAACCCTGTGTGACGTATAGAATACGTCGCCGCCGCGCCCGGGGAACCTGTTGCTGATGCTGCCTGCCCTCCTGGACCAACTTTTCGTCTTTTTTCAGCGTCTGCTGCCGGAACGCCAGCTGGGCAGGGCTGTGCGCGCCCTCACACGCAATCGGACTCCGTGGCTCAAGGTTCTGCTGATAAGGACCTTCGTCCGCGTCTACGACGTGGACCTCGGTGAGGTCGACCACCCGGAGCCGGAAGCCTGGGAGCACATGAATGCTTTCTTTACGCGGCCGCTGCGCGCCGGGTCCCGCCCCGTCGCCCCCGGTGCTGGCGCGGTCGTGAGTCCCAGTGACGGCATCCTGGAAGAGCTCGGCTACGCCGATGCAGACCAGCTCCTGCAGGCCAAGCGCTTCAGGTACCGGATGGCGGATTTTCTCGCGCTGACTGCCGCAGAAGCGGAGCCCTTCAACGGCGGTGCCACGACGACCATCTACCTGGCGCCCCACGACTATCACCGCGTCCACATGCCGCTCAACGGCCGTGTCACTGGAATGGTCTATGTCCCGGGGCGCCGCTGGGCCGTCAACCGGCGCACGGTGCGGACCGTACCGGGGCTCTTTGCTGCCAACGAGCGCGTTATTCTGTGGTGCGCCAGTCCGGCAGGCCGCTTCGCCGTGGTGCTGGTTGGTGCGTTGAACGTGGCCAGTATCTCGCTGGCCTGGAGCGGGGAAGTGCCTTCAGCGGGCCGGATAGTCCGGACGACCTACGGGAACACGGACCCGCAACTGGACATTCAGACGGGTGGCCTGCTTGGGCAGTTCAACTTGGGCTCCACGGTCGTGGTTGTTGCCGAGCGCGGACTGGTCACGTGGGACCGCAGTACGGAACCCGGACAGCCCATCCGCATGGGAGCCCGCTTGGGACAGAGCCGGGCTGGCCCGGCCCAGCGGATAGCCGTTTGATGCCGTGGCAGCCGACCGCCTCCCTGGCCACACTTCGCCAGAGAGCTCAGCTGCTCAGTGCCACGCGAGCGTTCTTCACCGGGCGGGGCTTGCTGGAAGTGGACACGCCTGCTCTGGTGCGACATGCAGTGACGGACCCGCACCTGGAGAACATCCAGGTCAGGATGAGCGGCAGCAAAGGTCTCTTCCTGCACA
>JBBQJK010000070.1:0-8347 GCA_038325835.1 Gammaproteobacteria bacterium | reverse complement strand
CTCCTTGTATTAGGAGCAAAAAATGGGGCACATGCCACTTTTCCGGTGGCCCCGCCGACCGGCGTTATCTCAGTATTTGAGCCATGTCCCCATTTTTTCGCTCCTACCAGCAGTCTTCCAGATCGGCGCTGCCGGTTTTCGAGCGAACACCCGTGTTGGTCAGGGCAAGGTCGCCGCACTTGTCGTCCTCAACCTGGGGTCCTTCAGGGGCCGCGGTCAGGGTGTAGTTGGCGGCGTCCGGGATAGCCACTGTGAGGGTGTAGAAGCCGCCCTGGGAGGTGATCTCCTCGGCATCATCGATGGGGCAGTCGTCGGCATCGTAGGCCCCGAACTGGGTGTAGCAGCGCTCGAGCCGCTGGGCGGTGTCGTTGATCACCACCCGGGCCTCCGCCCGTCGCCCCTTGATGACGCTCGCCTGGTAGCTGGGCACCGCGATCATCGTCAGGATCGCGGCGATGCCCATGACGACGACCAGCTCGATGAGGCTGAAACCGCCAGCTCTGGAGTGGCTATGCATTGCAAATTACCTTTCCGTCTCAGTCCGGCAGTACTGTGACAACCCGCACTAGGGGCCTGGGACTTTCGGTGGGGACCAGTTCGAGGCGAACGTTCATCCCCGGCACCACGTCACGGAGAGACGCGTTTTTCTTGCCTGGCACCTGGATCGTGGCAGTGCTCGCCAGCGCCCAGATCACGCCGTCTGCCACGATCTCGCGACCCGCCACGTCGACGGCGACGACCCTGGCCTGAACCGGCTCAGGCGGCGGCGCGGCCTGCGCACCACTTGCCAGGGCCAGCGCCAGTGTCAGTGTCAGGGCCAGCTCAACCCGCAAAAGTCCTGCTAATCGCATGGTGTTGTTCCTCACTGAATTTCCCGCCAGGACTGGCGGCCCCGCTGGTCGCCGGCATTGCCGAGTGGCGTATCGACGCAGCTTCCAAGGGCGTCACAGTTGGAGCCGCCCAGGAAGAGGTACTCAAACATGTCCTCTCTCACGATACCGGGGGTCTTCGTGATACCCACCCGCGACTTGAGTCCGGATACGGCAACGAGCGGGCTGTCGGGATCATTGGGATCCAGATTCACGAAATCGTTGATGTCGAAGGAGCGGTCCCGGTTCAGGTCAATGGGTGCCGCAGCAAGACGTCCACCGGACAACGCGTTGAGTTCCATGAGCCAGGAGTCACCACCCGCGGAGCAGGAGTCGCCGGACGGCACGATCGTGGTGAAGATGATCCGACCCCCGCGGAGAATGGGACTGCTGATCTGGCGCTCACCGGACGCCGGAAGATCCAGGAACCAGCCGTCGTCTGCGTCCGTGATCGGATTCTGGGTGGTCACACGAATGCCCTCGCTGTACCCATCAAAGTCCACGGTCTGTTGATTCAGCACCACTTGCTCGACCAGCGTGGCGCGGCCAGCCCCGGGCAGAACCGGCGAGGCCGTGCCCTTCGTGTTCCCGTCCCGGATGGCGTAGACCGTGTTGGCGCCCGTCCCGACGCCGTTGTCACCGGCGGCAAAGTAGCGGCCCGTGCCGAAGTAGACGAAGTAGCCGGCGGGAGGGCTGAGCCCGACCTCGGGCGGCGCCGTGATCGGCTGCCGGTTAGTGATGGTGCAGGGATCGGAACTGCAGGCCGTGTAGAGCGGGGCACCGGCAAAGGCTATTTCCCAGTCGTTGGGATCACTGCTGGTGACGTCGAACTTCCACATATTGCCCTTGAGATCACCGGCATAGATGTAGTCGACAATTCGATCGCCATCCACGTCCACCGGCGACGGACTGGACAGGCCGTTATCGCCACCCACGCCCGTGTCGATTTCTGCCAGCTTGGCACCTGTTTCCAGGTCGAGGATGAACAGCACGGCATTGCCGCCACTGTTGTAGCCGTTGGCAACAATGGCTGCCCAGTCGCCGCTGTACATGCGGGCGATCGTGGACTGGGGGATGGCAACACCCAAGTTCGAGTCGTCGTCAGAAGTGAACTCCCAGAGGATATCGCCGGCATCGAAGCTATCCGGGCGCGTGACGTCCAGCGCATACACGCCCTTGCCTCCACCGCCGAGGGAGCCCAGCAGAATCGTCTTCCAGCCGCCACCCAGGTAGGCATCCCGCACCCAGGGGGCGCCATCGTTGATCAGACGGTGATTGGTATTGAACGACTCGTCGGTCAGGTAAGTGAGCTCCGGAATCGCCGCGTTGGGGATGTAGGCAAAAGACTCCGCCCCGGTGTCCACGTTGAAGGCATGCAGCATGCCGTCATTGGCGGCCACATAAACCGTGGGCGTCCGGTTCAGGTAGGCGTTGCTTTTGCGGAAGGTCTTGTAGGAAGAGCCCTCGGCTCCCGGCAGCAGGTCGAAACCGTAGTTCTGCCGGCCCACATAGGTGGGGTCTGAATTGATGATGTCACCCAGCACAGAACTGCGGGGCCGGAAGTCCGTGGCCGCTGGCGTTTCGCCGGACTGGTCCCCGCGCAGGTAGGCCAGGCGCTGTTCACCCAGGCCGTCGTCGTCCCCGTTCTCGTCCTGATTCAGCTCGTCCTGCTGCGCGCCGGTGAGCGAGGACCATTCAAACTCAAGGCCGGAGTTCGAGCCGGGATTGTAGGTGTAGATCTTCCGGTCAACCGCATCGGGCATTTCCCGGGCCGCCGACCAGCCTTGCCTGGCACCCAAGGTTGGCACACCGTTGGCATCCAGCGTTCCGATCGTGCCGTTTTCACCAATCGGAAAGGCCAGCAGGTCACCGCCCCAGTCGCTGGTGGTAAAGCGGGCCTGGAAGATGAAGGTGTCCGCGGCCAGTCGGGTGGTGTTGGTGGCCACGGAGGCCGCCGAGCTGGTGCGGGCCTCAATGTCCGCGAAGGCGCCCTGGAGGGCTGCTGTCAGTTCCTCCTCGTTGTTGGCCTGGTAGTAAACGCCCATGCCGTTGCTCGCGGCGTCGGCCAGCATCTGGTTGGCGACGGCGAAGCCGACAGTGTAGGTCACTAGATTCTGCTTTGGAAAACTCGCGTCGTTGAAGCTTGTACCCGTCAGATCATTACCAGTAGTCCGCAAGTCGATGTCGTAGGCAAACTTGGCGACGTCATCGAGCAACAGGGTATGACCCTCGTCTGTCACCCCACCGCTGGGCCTGAACCCGTCCGAGCCCACCGGGAAATTCGGGTACTGGGCCGCGGTCGTAGCAGGAGCCAGGCCGTCCCAGTCTGGCAGTGCGGCGCCCGTGTCAGCGACGTCTGCCGGGTCATTGGTCGGAAAGTCCGTGTCCTGGGTCGGATAGCCGTCCGTGATGACGATCACGAAGTTCTTCTGGCACCGGTACTGGATGGGGCTCGTGTAGGTGACGCCGCCGTTGTAGAAGCTGGTCATGCCGCGGAAATACCGCGTGACGTCGTAAAGGGCTTCGGCCAGCGGCGTCCAGGTGGTGGCGTTGAGTCCCGCAATGGACGTATTGAGGGCCGCCGTGTTGCCCGTATTACAGGATTGCAGCACGTTGCCGCCCTGATCCGTGTTGAAGCGGGTCAGCCCCAGGCGCAGGTTGGTATTCTCGTTGACGACCGTTGTGGCAACACCGCGCGCCACTCTCATCCGGAAGTCATTCGGAATCAATCCGGTGGTCAGGTTGGTACCGTTGGCGTAGGTGTTGAACAGGTAGTTCAGGTAGTTACCGGCATAGCGCGTATTGCCGGCACCGTTGGGGGCTGGGAGCGTGAGGCACTTGGTGGTCAGGCCGTCGGCGCTTACGCCGCGCGTCGTGCCGGCTGTGGGGCATGAGATTGGGTTTGGCGGCGCCGCTGGCGGCCGCGCGCCTGTGCAGGTGCCGCGATACCGCGTATTTGTCAGAGTGGAGGGAACGATTGATCCTGTGATGGAGGTCCAGCCCTCGGCATAAACCGAAGGGATGGGGGCGGGCGGCCCGGCTCCGGGAACGCAAACCCCACCCACCAGCCGCATCGGACTCCAGTCCGGGTACGTGACCGTGGAGTCGTAGCCGTCCGCCCAGATGATGCTTTCCATGGACCCCGAGTTGTCCACGACCAGCATGACGTTCGGCGTGACGCTGGTGGCGATAAAGAGTGGGGTCTCCGCCACGGTGACCGCGTTACCTGCCTGGCTCAGCACCAGGAACGCGCCACCAACCAGGGCGCACATCCTTGTCCGGTATGAACTATCCATGCTCGTTCTCCAAAATCTCATGGGCTGACTGCATCTCTCAGCGTTTAAAAGTGGTTTGCAGGGTCACGATGGCGTTGCCAGTCACGCCGACGCCGCGCGAGGTGACACGGTAGTAAGTGCCCTCCTCAATCTCCCTGGGGATCAGGGTTTCGCCGGGCTCGGGAACCGGCTGCAATTGCTCCACGATGAAGCTGGCCGTGGCCTCTTCCAGGTCGTCGGAGAACAGAACGTCGTCGTTGTCTGTCCAGTCCACCGTCGTTGAGAGCGGATCGATGCCGGCTGCAGGGGCCACGTAGAGGCCCTCCTGGTTGAGATCGAAATCAGGCAGGACTGCTTCCTGGACCTGATCCTCGCCGTCACGCAGGCCCGCTTCCGCTGCCTGGAACGCGATGTTGCGGTCCTGCGTATTGCCGGTCATGCGCTCTTCCATCAGGGTCATGCGGGCGCTGGCTGTGGCGAGCAGCGTAAGTACGAGGAGCATCACCAGCGCGATGACCATGGCGGCACCGCGCTCCTGGGGCCGACCGAACGATGGGTTTTTCTGATTCTTGTTCATGACACCCGGTTTCTCATTGCCACTGTAAAGGTCAGGACGCGGCGCAGGCGGCCGTCGGACGGCAAGGTGCCGCCCGCTGTGGGGTCAACGACTTCGCCGAGCAGGTCAAACGTGCGCAGGTCGGCGTCGGCCACGCGCTCCTGGAGGCCGGCAGCCAGCAGCGCGACCTGAAGACTGACCACGCGGGTCCAGTCCGTCACCGCGTCTGCTGTACGATAAAAGTCCGGAGTCTGGTTGGCGTCCACATCCTCGCCGTAGAGCACCTGCATGTTCTCGATGCCCTCAGCCAGCTCCTGGGCCGGTTCGAGGCCCACTCGACGCCAGAGTGCAGGACCCGTGCCGGCGGCACTCTCCCGAATGTAGTAGGTCGTCGACCGCATGCGGAACACCTGGGCTCCGGCTCTGAAGACGCGACCGAGGTTAAGCGTGCTGTTGCCCGGCGTGCCGGCCGCCACGTGCTCAATAGCACCCGTCGCTGCGTTGTACTTGTCGACCTGGAATACGGTTGCGCCAGAACAGTCCGCCACTAGCGCGATATCGTCATCCGCCAGTGGTGCAGGCACCAGGCCCACTGCCGTCACAGGATTCGCAGAACTGTCCAACATGTTGGCCGCGAGAACGATGCCCGGATCGTCAAGGGTGCGCAGGGTCAGGACGTCGGTGTCAGGGACTACGCTTAAGATCGAACCGGGCAGGCCACCTGCGTTGTCGAAACCCACCACATGCTGACCGTAGTTGTAGAGAAAGTTGTTCGCATTGTTCAGCGTATTGACCACCGTGCCACGATCCCGCAGACAGCCGCGGAAACCCGCCATCTGCGCGTCGCGCTGGATGAGCTGGGCCGCGAAACGGGCTGACTCCTGGCGCCCGGTGAGGCTGGTTTGCATGTCGTTCTGGCGCTTGGTCGTGAGGTAAATCTGGACGATCGCGCCGGTGACGAGCAGGCCCAGCACGAGGGAAATCATGATCTCCACGAGGCCGATGCCACGCTGACGGCTCTTGATGCGCATACTCTGCATCCGGCCCTGTATCCCGCTGGTCTTCACAATCCTGTCCTCAGAAAGACCGACATATCGCGCGCGTCGGCGGCGTTGTCGTCGGAGGCATCCGTCCACTCCACCTCAATGGTGACAACTCCATCGTCCACATCGACGGAGCCATCGCCCTGCGGCAGGACAGCGAGAGCAGCCATCCAGGCATCCAGGTCGTCGCCCACGAGGTTGGCGGCAGCCGGGTCGTCGCCCATGGCCAGGTTGTACTGGCCATTCAGCGCCTGCTGGCGGTTTGCCCGCATGCGTTCAAGGATGTCCCGAGCCAGGGTCGTGGCCTCAAAGCGCTCGCCCGCACTGTTGGTGTTCTGGACAGTGGTGAGTTGCAGCCCGGCGAGTCCCAGCAGACCGACCGACACCAGGACGACCGTAATGAGCACTTCGATCAGCGTCGTTCCCGATTGGCGCGGGGGGCTTCCCAGGTGGAAGGCCGGAGTAACGTGTTGCATGGTGTTGTCCCGGTCGCTCAATTGCAGGCCGCTTCGGCCATCCCGGCCCGGCCCTGGAGGTTGACGCTGATGGTCCGGTTGTGGTTCCCGGTGCACGCCTCGATGTCGAGGTCGAAGGTCACAGCCGCCGCTGAGCCCAGAAACCCGTTGGCCGCGTAGGAGATAAAGTTGGCGTCACCGATGAGGCTGGATCCGGTGCGCAGCGCCGGCAGGGCGCGGAGAACTGTGTCGGGCTGGGCGCCGTTATCCACAGCGCCGAGGGGCAGATTGGCATCCGTAAAGACGATCCATCCGGTGCTCCAGTCTGCGTCGTCGGCGCAGGTTGCGTCGTCAGTGCTGGAGCAGACCGAGACCGGAACGCCGCGGGTCACCGCTTCGCTGCGCGCCACGGCGAGCGCGCCGACCAGCGCGTTGGCCCCCTCCGCTGCCCGGTTGTTCTGGACGAAGTCACGAAAGTTCGGGACCGCGAGTGCCGTCACTAACCCGGCGATCGCCACGGTGAACAGCAGTTCCACCGCCGTGAAGCCCCGGGCGTGGCCGAGGCTGCGGTCAGTAGTCGGGGAACACCGGTAGGTCACGGGCTCGTCTCCAGCACATCTTTCGATGGCGGGAACGATAGGTGAGCGGGCCCCCGGGAACCGTGATGCGTTTCCGGTTTTCCCGGAAAAGCTCTATATATTTCAGAGAGTTAGCGCCGCTCATCGGCACCAGAGAACCGCTCGTCCCTTATGTTGCCTCGCCGGGCCCTTGGCGGCACGCTCCAACGAGCACCCGGCCGCGCGCTAGAATCCCCGCCTGTTTTCCCGAGGACTGATTCAATGCCCAAAGCCAGTGCCCGCCACATCCTCGTCGCCGATCAGGCCACCTGCAGCGACCTCAAAACCCGGATCGAGGGCGGCGAAGACTTTGCCCAGGTGGCCAGGGCCCATTCCACCTGCCCCTCCGGCCAGGAAGGTGGCGACCTCGGGGAGTTCAGCCCGGGAATGATGGTCAAGGAATTCGATACGGTGGTGTTCAGCGCCGACCTGGGGAAGGTCCACGGACCGGTGCAAACCCAGTTTGGGTATCACCTCATCGAGATCACCCAGCGCTCGGCCTGACGCTCGCCGCAAATCCAGTCCCGGTGCCCTCCCAGCTAGCCCTCAGGTTCCTCGGCTTCCAGAACTTCCTCCTCAGGAAAGACTGGCTGGGCGGGATGGGCGAGGTGATTCTCGTCCTCACCACGACGGGCCGACGCAGCGGCAAGCCGGTCTCGACGCCCATCGGTTACGTGCGCGATGGGGAGGCCTGGGCGGCGCTGAGCTACCCCACCTCGAACTGGTACCTGAATCTGCAGAAGACGCCCGAGGCGCTGCTGGAGATCCGGGGCAAGCCCCTCCGGGTCCGCGCCGAGTTCGTGGCTGATGAGCCGGGGCGGCAACGGCTCGTCGCCCTCTATCGCCAGCAACGGGCGAAGAATTTCAAAATGTTCTTCAACGTCGCCATGGACGCGCCGCCGGACGAAGTGGCTCGGGGCATCGCCGCCCGGGCCTTTGTTCGCTTCCTGCCCCTGGAGACGACCCGGCCATGACGGCCCCCCCGGCCCGCCACTTCGTCCTCGGGGTTGATCTGGACGGCGTCGTTGCAGACTTCGCCAGTGGCCTTAAACCCGTCGCTGCCGAATGGCTGGGAGTCGCCGCAGACACCCTGACCGATGAGATCAGCTACGGCTTCAGCGAGTGGGGGCTGGACGCTGCAGGCGGCTATGACGCGCTGCACCGCTTCGCCGTGAAGGAACGGGAGCTGTTTGCCGGGCTGCCGCCCATCGCCGGGGCCCCGGCAGCGCTGCGGCGCCTGGACACGCTGCCGGAGATCCGCATCCGCATCATCACGCACCGGCTCTACATCCGCTGGTTCCACAAGGAGGCGATCCGCCAGACCACCGACTGGCTGGAACGCCACGGCATCCCTTACTGGGACTTGTGTTTCATGCGCGACAAGGCCGCCGTCGGCGCCGACCTGTATCTGGAGGACAGCCCGGACAACATCCGCGCGCTGCGCGCCAGTGGGCACGAGACCATCGTGGTGCGGAACTCCACCAACCGGGATCTGCCCGGACCCGGTGCTGCAACCTGGGAAGAGATCGAGG
>JBBQJK010000069.1:0-8514 GCA_038325835.1 Gammaproteobacteria bacterium | reverse complement strand
CTGCTACTCGTGGTACTGGGGTATGCCCTGAAGCGGGTGGTGGACCTGGCGTGCGACTGGCAGCTGCAGAGATTGAGGCGGCCTGCCGGGTCGACCGAGGGTGCCGACTCCCTCCTGTTCGCGACAGCACGTCAGAGCCTGATTGAACGCCAGGCCGTCTATGCACGCTTCCGCAAGAGCGTGACGAACGCCGTGGATTCGTCCGTCAACCAGGGCCATGGCACCTACGGCAGTCTTTACCAGATCCGCGATGACTACGGCGACTTGCTCCGTGTGGCCCCGCCGACGATCACCCAGGCCGCCGACAGCATCATCCGGTGCGTGACGCTGCTGGTGAATCTGGGGCCCTCGGACCAGCGCTATGCGATGTTCACCCGGGCTCTCAAAAACTTTGACGACGAGTGCGGCGCAAACCCTGCCCTCGCCGCACTCCCGCCCGGCCCGCAGACGCAGGAGTTCTCGGTATTGGGCGGTAGCAGCGAGATCAGGAACGCTTCCCCTGCTCCCGGTACTGGAAATACAGTTTCCTAAAGCCCGCCCAGGGCACCTGCCGCTTGCCGCCTCCAGAAGTTGGCCGGGTGGGATTCTAGCGGTAGCATGCAGTCCCGATACTCATGCTCTTCCGTCAGCAGGATGCCACCCATGTCCAAGTCCCCCAACCTCAGCCGCCGGACCCTCGTTCAGGGCATCGGCGCGCTCCCGCTCGCTGCGGCTCTCGGTTCCTCCCTGGCATCTGGTCCTGTCCGGGCTCAGAACCGCTCAAAAGTCATTGTGATCGGGGCCGGCCTGTCCGGACTGAATGCCGCCCTGCTCCTCGAAGAGCAAGGCGTCGACGTGCAGGTGCTGGAGGGTCGGCAACGGGTCGGTGGGCGGGTGCTGTCCCACCGGGACGTGCCAGGCAATCCGGAATCCGGCGGCACCTCCTTCGGCGCCGGGTATGCCCGGCTGATGGACGCGTGCAAGAAGTTCAAGGTTGGCACGATCGATGTGACGCCAATCGTGCCCTTTTTCAACGACCGGGAACTGGTCCTCGATGGCAAGCTGATCCCGAAGGACCAGTGGCCAGCCAGCCCGCTGAATCCATTTCCGGCGGCCTTCAGGCAGAGCATGCCCTGGTCCTACCTGAACCCCGTCATCGGCAAGAACAACCCGCTGAAGAACGCGGACTCCTGGCTCGACCCGGCGAACGCCAAATACGACGTGTCGCTCCATCAGTGGCTGACCAGTATTGGCGTCTCGGAAGAAATCATCGACCTGTGCTGGAACAACAACCCCAACTACGGCACCACGGCTTACGACGTTTCCGCCATGCTGGCCCTCTCCGGCAGTGCGTTCGCGATGATGCAGGCCCAGCTTGGTGGCAAGATCTTCGGCTACACCGCCGTCGGGGGTAACCAGGCGATCCCTGAGGCCATGGCCAAAGGCCTCAAGAAGCCCATCATTTTCGGCAGAAACGTCATTGGTATTCGCTCCACGAAGAGTGGGACGGAGATCCAGTGCGCTGATGGCACGGTCTACAAGGCCGACTACGTGGTGTGCTCACTTCCCAGTCCGGTGCTCCGCCGCGTCCATCTGGACCCGCTGGTCACCGGCCCCCAGGCACTGGCCATCAATACGCTGGCCTCGCAGCCCGTCAACATGCTGCACCTCGTCGTCAAGAAGCCGTTCTGGGAAGACGACGGCCGCAATCCCAATATCTTCAGCAACGGCTTGGCCGGCATGGTGGTGGCGGAACGCAAGGGCAAGACACCCCAGGAGATCACCAGCCTGACCATCTGGATACGCGGACGGAACGCCACGTGGATGGATACCCTGGAGTCCAGGGAAGCCAGCGCCGCGATCATGGACGATTTCTACCGCATCCGGCCTGCCGCCAAGGGCAAGGTGGAACCCAAGGTCTACCACTCCTGGTACCGGGACCAGTTTGCCGCCGGTGACTGGGCGGTGTGGGCGCCGGGTCAGGTCACAGCCTTCGCGGCGGTCGTTGGCAAGGCCCATGGGCGAATCCACTTCTGCGGTGAGCACACAGCCGTCTCCAACCGCGGGATGGAGGGCGCCATGGAGTCGGGCGAGCGTGCCGCCTTCGAAATCCTCGGCCTCGTTTAGGAGCGCCGACCGGCGCGATCCCACCAGGCGCGATCCCACCTCCGGAATCCCATTCTATGCACACCCTCATCAAGCCCTTCCGCGCGCTGCGCCCGGCCCCGGGCAAAGCTGCCGCCGTGGCCGCGCCGCCCTATGACGTGCTGAACACAGCGGAGGCCCGGCACCGGGCCCACGGCAGGCCGTCCAGCTTCCTGCACATCTCCAAGCCGGAGATCGACCTGCCGGAAGGCACTGACCCCTACTCGCCCGTCGTCTACGCCAGGGGGGCCGAGAATCTGCGCCATCTGGTCGAGAGCAGCGTGCTCCTGCGCGATGAAAAGCCGCACTACTACGTCTATCAGCTCCGGATGGGCGAGCACCTGCATACCGGCATCGCCTGCGTCGGCAGCGTTGTCGAGTACGACCGGAATCGTTTTCGCAAGCACGAGTTCACGCGACCGGACAAAGAAGACGACCGCGTCCGCCAGATCACGGCGCTGAATGCGCAGACGGGACCCGTACTGCTCGCGTACCGCAGCAATGCCGAACTGCGCCAGATCATCGTGCAGAACGCCCGCGGAATTCCAGCCTGTGAGGTCAAGGCTGACGACGGCATTGTCCACACCATCTGGCTGCTTCAGGACCCGGAGCAGATCAGCGCCGTGACGCGCATCGTGGATGCCATGGACTCGCTGTACATCGCTGACGGCCATCATCGTTCCGCCTCTGCGTCCCGTGTGGCCGCCGCGCGCGGCACTGGCAATCCGCGCCACTCGGGTGATCTGGACTACAACTACTTCCTCTGTGTGGCGTTCCCCCATGACGAGATGCGCATCCTCGACTACAACCGCGTCGTCAGGGATCTGAACGGCCTCTCGGCCACGGACTTCCTGCTGCGTATCGGCCTCAAGTTCACGGTGACACCCGTGGCACAACCCGCACGGCCAGCGCACGCCGGCCAGTTCGGCATGTACCTGGAGGGCCAGTGGTATCGGCTGGACATCCAGCGCGGCTTGATCCCGAAAGACCCGGTTGCCAGCCTTGATGTCAGCCTGCTGCAGGATCACCTGCTGGCGCCGGTGCTGGGGATCGGGGATCCCCGTCGCGACAAGCGCATCGATTTCGTCGGCGGCATTCGGGGGCTGCCGGAACTGGAGCGCCGCGTCGACAGCGGCGAGATGGCCGTCGCCTTCGCCATGTTTCCCACCAGCCTGGAGGCGCTGATGGCAGTGGCCGACGCGAATCAGGTGATGCCGCCCAAATCCACCTGGTTCGAGCCGAAGCTGGCGGACGGCCTGCTGTCTCACCTGCTGGACTGAAACCCCGCTACAGATACTTTTCCAGCGGAAAGAGCCGGTAGAGTCGGGACGAGAAGCGCTTCCAGAAGCCCGTCATGGGTTCGTGGGTGTCCCGCACTTCCCGGCCGTCGACCTGCGTGATCCACTCGAGCCCCCCGCCCTTGCGACGCAGGACCTGCCAGCTGCTGTCGGGCCGGAGCAGCTCGTCGATGGACGCCGCCACCCGGTTGGCCAGCTCCTCACTGTCGACGATCAGCGCCGTCTCCGAGTTCAGGTAGGTCGACCGGAGATTCAGATTGAAGGAGCCGATGTAGACCACGCGCCGGTCCACTACGAGGGACTTGGAGTGCAGCGCGAAGGCGGGGTGCGCCGCACAGGCCAGGGATACCGTGATCAGACGCTGGCACGCCGCCGCGTCGGGACGCAGTTCATGCAGTTCTATCCCTGCATCGAGCATCGACCGCCGACGCCGGGCATAACCGGAATGGTTGGTAACGAGGTCGTTTGAGGCAAGAGAATTGGTCAGTGCGCGCAGCCGGACGCCGGCTGCATGGAGCAGGGCCGCCTCGGTCAGGCTCTGCTCACCCAGGATCAGGTAGGCTGACTCCACCAGGATCTCGCTGCGGGCAGTGGCCGCCAGCGCGTGGAGTGCCAGTGCCACGGGCTGCTGCTCCGACGCGTCGGCAATCTGCGCGGCCGTTGGGGGTGGGTCGAAAACCAGACGGGCCGGGGCCCACAGCAAGGCTGGGAGTGTTTGCGCGCGAATCAGGCTGTCCTGGTGAGGTGGGGCAACATAGCCAAGCCTGCCGACTTCCGCCGTCGCGGTGGCCAGGAGTCCGGGCAGATCCACCGGGCCCGCGGGCCCGGTCAGTGCCGAGACAGGTTTTGTCCAGGTGCTGTTCCAGAAGGCCTCAAACCCTGCGGTGACCTGCGCGACAACCGGCCCGGCAGCCAGCAGCTCACGGTCCCGGAAGTTCACGTCCGGATCAAGATCAAAGTATTCGTCGCCGACATTGCCCCGCCGACGATGGTTACGGCGCCATCGGCCGTAAATGATTTGTTGTGCAGCCGGCGGTTCACCTGAGAGAAGTTCCGGACGAACCCGAGAAGGCGCAGAACACCCTTGCGCGCGGCTGAGGGGTTGTAGATACGGATCTGCACCTTGGGATGGGCGGCCAGTCGGACGAAGACAGGGTCCCGGCCTGCCACGTTGATATCGTCCAGCAAGACACGCCGCGGACGCCGCTCTCCGCCGCGGCGAGAAGACGAGCAGCGAGGTAGCGCCCGGAAGCATCGGAGTTCCAGATGTAGTACTGCGCGTCAAGCGTGGCTCGGGCCGCGGCGATGAGGGCGTCCCTCTGCGCCAGGGCCTGCGCGCCGGTATCGAGGAGCAGGACGCCGGAGTAGCCTGGATGAGCAGCGGCGAGTGCATCGGTCGCCTCCCGGACGGAGGTCTCCGCGGCACCACTGCCCGGTACTACTGTCAGCAGACCCATGGCGAGGAGTACCATGAGGGTGCGCTTGATAGGCACTCCCGACATCCGCTGGCGCGGCTTCAGCGAAACCCGCCTGCACTGAAACAAGGAATATTGAATGTCTTTCGTCAACAACCTGACCCGCTACGTGGAGATCGGCATCATCATCGTTTTGGCACTGGCGGCGCTGGGAGGGATCATCCGCTTCATCGTGCTGGCCGACGTCTTCTAGCCGGCCCGGAACTCACCCTTGGGGCCCGTCACAGCAGAATAGTCTTGTCCTCAAGCTCATTACGATCACCCGACCCGGCAGGGAAGTGTTCGGCGGCGAGCGCGGTGATCCGGTTGATAGCCGCGAGGGTGCCCTGCCGATAGAGGCCCGCACCCAAGGCAACCTCCATCTCGGCACAGATGCGGGCCCATTCCGCCGCAGTCACCCGCAGAGCAAAGCCCCGGTCGGCCACGATCTCTATGGTCCGTTCCGCCAGGAGCACGTAGAGCAGGATCCCGTTGTTCTCTGCCGTATCCCACATCCCGAGTTCCGAGAACACCTCTGCGGCACGCTGGGCGCTGCCCACCCCCCGGTACAGGTGACCGGCTGAGAGGGTTGTTTCTACGGCGCAGCGAATCTCGGCACGGTGGTGGCGTTCCGACTTGGCGATGGCGACATCGACCGCTGCCAGAGTGGCGGGTGGAAAACACCGGCGCAACGCGAGGGGTGTCGTTAGCAGGTGCTGGAGCCAGCGGCGCATCATCGGCAGTTACCAGCGGCCCGACGCGCCGCCGCCTCCGAATCCCCCGCCACCGCCGCCAAACCCGCCGCCACCGCCGCCACCGAACCCTCCGCCCATGCCGCCGCCGAAGCCACCACCAGTTCCGCCGCGGCGATGACTGGCCCAGCGGCCGCCGCTCGCGCCCGCTGTTATACCGACAATGAAGCCGACCGCGGCCATGAACAGCGTAAGGCCGAGTACGCCAGCCAGCAGCCAGGTCACGCCGCCAGCCACCGCCCCGGTCGCAGCAGCGCCGGGGAGTTGCCCGAGGGCCCGCCGCAGTACGTTGCCGACAACCAGGGAGACAATGAAAATGATCGGCAGGATGTTCTCAAGTCCCGCAGCGGGGCCACGGGCAGGTTCTGGCGACGGCTCCGGCAGGGGCTCGCCATCCACCAGACCGATGAGCCGATCAACGCCGGCACTGACGCCACCGGCGTAGTCCCCGGCCCGGAACCGCGCCAGGATGAACTCGTCGATGACCCGGTTGGCCGTCGCGTCGGGAATTGCGCCTTCCAGGCCATAACCCACCTCGAGACGCACTTCCCGGTCATCCTTGGCGACCAGCAGGAGAATGCCGTCGTCCACCCCCTTGCGGCCCAGCTTCCAGGACTCCGCCACCCGCAGGGAAAACTGCTCGATGCTCTCGGGCCGGACCGTCGGCACGATCAGCACAGCAATCTGGCTGCCCTTGCGCGTTTCCAGGTCGGCAAGCCGGATGTCGAGCGAGGACTGCTGGGCAGCCGACAGTGTTCCGGTCTCGTCGGTAACCCTGGCCGTCAGCGCCGGCACTGCCGCCAGCTGCTGGGCCGGGAGCGTGCCCGCCCAGAGCAGGAGAGCTGCGGCTACCAGGCGCAGCAGCAGGGGGTACCGCCGGAACACGTCAGCGCCGATGGGTCAGCCCGAGGTGCCGAAGTTCACTGCCGGCGGCTTGCTGATCTCGGCCTCGTTCCCGACGCTGAAGATGGGCTTGACCTTGTAGCCGAAGACCATCGCCGTCAGGTTGTTCGGGAACGAGCGCACGAGAGTGTTGTACTCCCGCGTGGCCTCGATGAAGCGGTTGCGGGCCACGGCAATGCGATTCTCCGTGCCCTCGAGCTGCGCCTGGAGGTCACGGAAGTTCTGATCGGACTTGAGGTCCGGGTACCTCTCGACCACGAGCAGCAGGCGGGACAGGGCCCCGGACAGTTCGCCCTGGGCAGCCTGGAACTTCTCGAACGCCGCCGGGTCATTCAGCGTTTCCGGCGTGGCCTGCACCGAGCCCACCCGGGCGCGGGCTTCGGTGACCTGAATCAGGACGTCCCGCTCCTGCTGGGCAAAGCCCTCCACCGTCTTCACGAGGTTGGGAATCAGATCGGCCCGGCGCTTGTACTGGTTCAGTACCTCGGCCCAGGACGCCTTGACGCCTTCGTCGCCACCCTGGATGGCGTTGTAGCCGCAGCCGGAGAGCAGCAGCGTGGTGATAGCCAGGAGCGTGGCAAGTGCCCTGCTTGAAGTAATTGTGGACATGGCAGTGCGTCCTTTCGGGTGGATGTCGGTGTTGCGTCAGAGATTATGGATGAAGGAATCTCCTTCTTCAGCACTTCCGGCCCCGCGCGCTCCCGTCTGGGGTCAGAGCGGCCCTGCGCCCCAATACCCGGAGCCAGTTTGGCATCTACAGAGCATAAACAATATGCTTCGATGCATGGGTACCACGCGGGACTGGCCATCGAACACGGGCTGACGCTGTGCTCTACCGATGGCGACTTTGGCCGGTTTTCTGCACTTCGCTGGCTGAATCCACTGGCAACATAGGAGACTGTACTGCGTCCGATGCTGGCCCTCGTCGGCGGTGCGATCGCCATCGGCTTTGCGCCGATCTTCGTGCGCTGGAGCGAGGTGGGCCTGAACGCCACTGCGTTCTGGCGGCTGGCCTTGGCCCTGCCCGCGCTCTGGTTGCTGTCCCGCCAGCGCGGCGCAGAACCTCTGCTCCCGGCCAGGGGGCGCGGGCTGCTCGTCATTGCCGGGCTCTGCTTCGCATTGGATCTGTGCTTCTGGCACGCCTCCATCGCTCTCACGTCAGTTGCGAATGCCACGCTCCTGGCTAACCTGACGCCGATCTTCGTGGTGCTGTTCTACTGGCTGGTCATGAGGAAGCGACCCACGCTGCGCTTCTCGGTCGGTGCGGGGCTGGCGCTGGCGGGCGCAGCCGGCCTGGCCCTCGGCAGCAGGCCACCGGCAGGCAACCCGGGCGGCAATGTGCTGCTGGGCGATCTCTATGGCGTCATCACCGCGTTTGCCTATGCCGGATACCTGCTCGCCGCTGAACGGGCACGCACTGCAGGCAGTGCCCTGCAAGTCACCTTGGCCAGTACCGCGGTAGCCATGCTCGTCACCGGCGGCGTGGCGCTGTTCTTCGGCGAGAATTTCTGGCCCGCTTCGGGCACCGGCTGGGCCGTCCTGCTGGGGCTAGCCCTCCTTGTGCACGTCATTGGCCAGGGCGGGATCATCTGGGCACTGGGGCAGCTCCCGGCGTCGCTGTCCTCCGTGGTGATATTGATCCAGCCCGTAGTCGCCGCCGGCCTCGGCTGGCTGTGGTTGGGCGAAGGGCTCGGCCTGCTGGATGCGGTCTGCGCGAGCCTGGTACTGACGGGTGTACTCATCGCCAGGCGCCAGTAGAATCCCGCCATGCTCAAGGGATTTCATCACGCCGCCATCTCCACGCCGGACCTGCACCGCGCCGTGCGCTTCTACTGCGAGCTGTTCGGCTGCAAGATTGTGCGGGAGTTTGGCTGGCCGGCCGGCATCCCCGAGGCGGATGCGCTGACGGGCCTGCAGAACTCTGCCGCCAGGGCGGTGATGTTGCAGCTCGGCGAGAGCTATCTCGAGATCTTCGAGTTCAGC
>JBBQJK010000068.1:0-8575 GCA_038325835.1 Gammaproteobacteria bacterium | reverse complement strand
GGCGCGGCAGTGGCGCGCAATTACGCGGCTGACTGTCCTGCACCTGCTCCAGCTGTATAGTCGGCTCTAGAGTCGCTCTGTCTGAGGGACAGGAAAAGGCGGGAGCGTGGCAGCTGACCTGATGAGCACGCTCACCGCGTGGTCAACGGACGGGCTCATATACCTGGGTAACCGGCCGTATCTGCAAGCGGTGGTCGCGCTCGCCTTGAGCTTGGTGCTGGCCGGGGGTGCTGATCTGGCGGTGCGAGTGGCGCTGCGTCGTACGGTCGGGCACTGGCCCCATTACTCCATCGACCAACTGGCCAAAGCGGCCCGACAGGCTGTCTTCCTCACCATCGTGCTCTTCGGCGTGATGTGGGGGATCGCGTCGGTCGAGCTGGCGACCCGCCCCGAACGGATCGCTCTGGCCTTAAGCCAGACACTCGTCATCGTCGCCTGGCTGGTGCTCGGTGTGCGTTCCACCCGGATTGCCCTGGGCGTGCTCGCGCGACGCCCGGTGCCACCCGCAATCGCCCACCCGACCACCGCGACGCTCGTCCGGAACGCGATGGCCGTTGTGCTCGCCATCATCGGCGTCTACGCCATCCTGGTGGCGTGGGACGTGAACGTGGCGGGGCTGGTGGCGTCGGCAGGGATCCTCGGTCTGGCGTTGTCACTCGCGGCCCAGGACACCCTCGGCGATCTGGTGGCAGGCACCGCCATCCTGATGGACAAGCCCTACCGGATCGGTGATTACATCGTGCTGGATACCGGCGAGCGGGGTGCCGTCACGGCGATCGGCCTGCGCAGCACCCGGCTGCTCACCCGCGACGACGTGGAAGTCAGCATCCCGAATGGCATCATTGGCCGGGCCAAGATCATCAATGAGTCCGGCAGTCCCCAGGGGAAGTACCGACTGCGGGTTCCGGTCCGGGTCGCGTACGGTTCGGAAATCGACACCGTCATGGCGCTTATGCTCGGTACCGCCACGGCCCACACGGCGGTGTGCGCCGAGCCGGAGGCGCGCATGCGCCTGCGGGGGTTCGGCGATTTCGGGCTGGATTTCGAAATGTTGTGCTGGATCGAGCAACCCGCCAACCGGGGCCTGGTGCTGCATGAACTGAACTGCGAGATCTACCGGATTTTTGCCCGGGAGGGCATTGTCATCCCCATCCCCCAGCAGGAAGTGCATCTGCGTCGCACGTCAGAGGCCGGGAATGACTGGCATCCGGAAGTCGGGAACGAGCGGTCCACCGAGCCAGAGCCATTGGGCAAGCCAGGCGCTGGTCAGACCCAATAAGATCGTCAGCGGCCCTCCCACGCGCAGGAAGTCACCGAAGCGATACTGCCCCGGATTGAGGATCAGCAGGTTGCCGTGGTGGCCGATGGGGGTGAGGAACGAGGCGACCGCCCCCAGCGCTGTGCAGACCACGAACGGTTGCAGGGGCAGGCCAAGAGCCGACGCGACGGAGATCGCGACGGGTCCCAGCAACACCACCGTCGCCGCGTCGGACAGTATTTGGGTCAGCAGCGCGGCCGCGGCAAACATGACCAGCAACACTTCAAAGGAATTCCAGTCAGCCGTGAAGCGCAGTAGCGTGGAGCCGAAGAGCGCCGCAGTCCCGGTTTTCTCCATGGCCATGCCGAGCGGAATCACCCCGGCGATCATCACGAAGATCCGGACATCGATCTCCCGGTAAGCGTGGGCGACCGTCAGGCAGCGTGTGACCACCATGGCCACCGCCCCGGTCAGGAATGCGATCTCCGTGGGCAGGAGTTCCGTGGCGGCCGCGACGATGGCCGCCAGCATGATCCCGAGCGCTAAGGGCCACTTGTGCCGGGGCTTTTCGTCGCCGGCGAAGGGCACCATCATGAGGAAGCCCTTGTGTTCGGAGAGTTCCTGGAACCGGGACGATTCGCCCCATAACACGAGCACGTCACCCTGCTCGAGCCGCACCGCCGAGAGCTCTTCCCGGATCCAGCCGTCCTTGCGCCACAGGCCCACCACGACCACCCCAAGCGTCCGCCGGAAATCGATCTCGCCAATGGTGCGGCCGGTGAACTCCGAGTAGGGGGCAACCAGTGCCTGGACCAGCTGCTCCTCGCCCTCAAATTTCTCAGTCCGGTCACCGTATTTATCGACCGCGTGCAGCGCGAGGCCCGGTTCGGCCTGGATCGAGGCGATTTCGTCCGGTGAAGCCTGGACGAGCAGCACGTCGTGGGCGCTTAACGTGCCCGCCGTGGGCTCTCCACGCCGGCCACCGGTCCGGCGCAGCAGTTCCACAACCTTCAGGCGATCCTTGTAGGCAGCACTGAACTCGGCGAGGGTCTTGTCGATCCAGGGCGACTCGGCTTCGATGACCAGTTCGATGTAGTACTTGTCGAGTCGCAGGTAGCCGGCCTCTGCGCCCGCGTTGCCGCGCTTGGGCAGCAACCACTTGCCGAGCAGCATGTACACGAGGCCAAGGATCACGAGCGCCGCCCCGATCGGCGTGATCTCGAATATCCCAAGGCCCCGCGCCCCCTGGCGCTCGAGCATGTTGCTGGCGAGCAGGAAGGCGGGGGCGCTGATCACCGTGAGCGTCGTGCCAAGGGACGCCGCAAGGGACATGGGCATCAGCACTCTGGAAGGTGGCATGCCCTTGTCCCGCGCGAGGCGCATGAGGATCGGCAGCATCATCGCCGTGACCATGAGGTGATGGGAGAACGCGGCGAGCGCGGCGACGGCCGGCATGACCACGGCAATCGTGCGCCACTCACTGCCGCCGGCCGCGCGACCGATCAGGGCGCCGATGCGGTCCGTGACGCCGGTGGCGGCCAGGCCCCCCGACAGCACGAAGGCTGAGGCCACGATCAGCGCCGGCTCGCTACTAAACCCCGCCACGGCTTCCTCTGCCGTGAGAATCCCGGTGAGAGTCAGGGCCGCGAGGATCAGCATTGCCGTTACGTCCACGCGAAAGCGTTCCGTGACGAACAATACGAGCCCTGCCCCCAGGATGAGGAGGAAAGTGACCTGCTGGATTTCCAAGAATTCTGGCTACGTGTTGCCCGAGGTGACAGGCAGACTATACCGCGCCTTCGCGCCACCTCTCCGTGATCGCGAGCGGCAGGGCCCCGGGCACTGATGGCGACACGAAGGAGGGGTAAGCTGCGCTGTAGGAAGTGTCTGACACTGCTTCGGGGGTTGTGCTCCTGTTTCCCCAACGGCGTTTCACCCACCATCGTTCTGCCTGAACCATGCTAGAGGAAACATCCATGCGCTCGATGACGCCGGAATTACGGCCAGCGTGAAGTCTCAGCTGATTGGAGAAAAAGACACCCAGGCTCGTCAGATCAACGTCGAGACGCGAAACGGCCTAGTGCAGCTCAGCAGCTTTGCCAAGAACGCGGCCGAGAAGTCAGCAGCAGATGTGGCGAAGGGTGTGAATGGCGTTCGTCCGGCCGGCAACAAGATCGAAGTTCGTTAATCGAACTCTGCCGGCAGGTGGGGGCGCGACGATGTCCTGTCCCCGACCTGCCGGATTCTCCCGAGGCCTGCTGATTCTGATAGCGTTTCACGCGCTTATTCAGGGCTGTGCCACGTTGCCATCCGTCCGGCTGGCTCGGCAATTGCCGATCTCCCAGTCCGATGCTCCGCTTGAGATCGAAGGCCCCTCCGGCGCACTGTCCGCGGGGCGCGCCGCTGATACGTCGGAAAAAATCACCGATGGTGCCAAAGGCACGCTGCTCGACGCCTACCTGGGGACGAGCGCTGCGCTCATCGGCGAACCCCTCATAATCGGTAACCGGGTGGATCTGCTCGTGGACGGGCCGGATACCTACAAGGCAATGTTCGAGGCCATGAAGGCCGCCCGGCGCAGCATCGACCTCGAGTCTTATATTTTCGACGAGGTAGAACAGGACGGGACGCTACTTTCAACGCTCCTCGCCGCGCGGGTGGCGGATGGTGTTCAGGTGCGGGTGCTGGTGGATGGCGTCGGGTCCATCGGGGCCGGCGAGATGTTGGAGATGCTCCGGTCCATGGGCGTTCGCACCTGCGTCTTCAACCCCGTCAAAACGACGTTTTTCCGGCCGGCCCGCCTCAATCACCGGGATCACCGGAAGATTGTCGTGGTGGATAGCGACGATGCATTTGCCGGTGGCATCAATTTCAGTCGGGTCTATCGCAGTGGATCATCCCTCTTCAGCGGCGGTCGAGGTTCGTCCAAAGGGGCCACTGCTGGGGGCGACGCGGCCCTGGAGGATGGCTGGCGGGATACCCACGTGCGCATCCGCGGCCCGGGGGCGCGTCGCATGTCCGAGCTGTTCGCCGACACCTGGGCCAAGCAGGACTGCGATGTCGATGGGGTGGTCGACACCGCGCTGGCGGAGGTGCCCAAGGCGGGCGAGACGGTCATCCAGGTGATCCCGAGTTCACCCGACTCCGAGCAGAATCTCACCTACATTTCCGTACTGGGTGCAGTTGCCTTCGCGCGGGTGTCCATTGCAGTGACCATGGCCTACTTCGTCCCGGATGACCGCCTGGAGGCGGAACTTTGTGCCGCAGCGGGACGCGGCGTGGACGTGCGCATGATCCTCCCCGGGTTCAGTGATTTCACCGGGGTCTTTCACGCGGGCCGCGCGCACTACGCCACGCTGCTGGCGTGCGGCGTGCGGCTCTATGAACAGCAAACCGCCTTTCTGCATGCCAAGACAGTCGTGGTGGACGGCGTCTGGTCCACCGTCGGGTCCACCAACTGGGACTGGCGAAGCTTCGTTCACAACGATGAAGTGAGCGTGGTGGTCATCGATGAGGCGTTCGCTGGCCGGATGCGCCAGTTGTTCGAGGATGACCTGGCGAACTCCACGGAGATCACCGCGGAGGAGTGGGAGACCCGCCCGTGGCTCGACCGGGTGCGAGAAAAATTCTGGACGGGATTCGAATGGTTGCTTTAGTGGGTAGCGACCCACAGGATGCCCGCCACCACCAGCAGCGTCAGCTCCATCGCCCCCACCGCGAGAGTGGTGGGGGGTACGGGCCAGAAAGACGCGATGGTCGCGACGCGATAGAAGACGATCGGTACGTAGATAGCCAGGGAGAAAACCAGCCCCATCTCCCACAGCTCAGATCGTCGCGCCAGCAAGGCAAACACCAGGGCGAGGCCGAGTTGCAGTCCGCCATAAATAACCCGGTATTCCGACTCACCCCCTGAATTGAACTGGAGGTACCCGATCGCGCGGGCAGTGGCCGCTGCGCTGACCGTGCACCACAACGCGAATAGTGCGTAGAGGGCGGCGTTCAGGTAGAGATAGGCGGGGATCATGGTGGCGGGTCCGTCACACAGGCGACCGACAGATTCTCGTCCACTTGCGCGAACCCTGCTGTAGGACAAGCGCCCGAAAACAGCGCGAGTGGGGCTAGACCTCCAGCGCTAGACTGACTCACCCTGGTCCCCGGTCGCCGCTCGTCATGCGCATCCTTCTCGCTCCCATGGAGGGCCTGCTCGACCACCTCCTGCGCGATACCCTGACGCAGCCGGCCAGGGGCACTTCGGCGCGCGGCACGCCGGCAGGCTGCGGCATTGATGCCTGCGTGACCGAATTCATTCGCATCACCAACGCGCTGCTGCCGGCCGACCGGTTTTATCGTGTCGTTCCCGAGCTCAGGAACCGGGGATACACGCCGTCGGGGGTACCGGTGCGCGTGCAGTTTCTCGGTTCAGATCCCGCGTGCATGGCGGAAAACGCTGCCCGCGTGGCAGCCCTCGGCGCCTTGGGGGTGGACCTGAACTTTGGCTGTCCGACCAAGCTGGTGAATCGTCACGGGGGCGGTGCGGCTTTGTTGAAGGACCCTGAACTGATGCGGCAGATCGTCCGCGCCGTGCGGCAGGCCGTTCCCGCAGCAATACCTGTGACGGCGAAGATGCGCCTGGGCTTCGACACGCCGGACCGGGCCCTGGAATGTGCGGCGGCGCTGGCCGATGGCGGTGCCGCCGAGATCGTGGTCCACGCCCGCACCCGGACGGACGGCTACCGGCCGCCGGCCTACTGGGAGTGGATCGCCAGGATTCGCGACCATGTGGCCATTCCGGTGATTGCCAATGGCGAAATCTGGACCGTTGATGACGCGCGTCGCTGCCGCACTGTTTCCGGCTGCGACGACCTGATGCTCGGTCGCGGGGCGGTGGCCAATCCGGCGCTGGCACTGATGATCCGCGGCGACCGGGAGGCGGGCTTCTCGTGGCCTGAGATGGGGCCGATGGTGCGGCAGTTCTGGGTGGCCGTCGAGCGTCAGGTCCCCGCGCGCTTTCGCCACGGGCGCCTGAAGCAATGGCTGCTGCATCTGGGCCGCCATTACCCGGAGGCCAGGGTGCAGTTCGACCTGATTCGACGCCTCGTCAGGCCGGAGGACATTAGCCGCGTGCTGTTCTCTGACGGAGTTATGTAAAAGATCGGCCGCTGCCGGGTGTGCGCCAGGTCCGGCCGGCGCGGCAGTCTCGGGTTAAGATTTCTGCAACGGCCCGCTAGAGGCTGACTGCGCAAAATAATAAGAATGAAGCCGTTGCGGGCCAATCCGACTTCCGGCAACTCGATCTGGTCCACGCTGATTCCCCGCTCTGGTCTCGGTGCGGCCGCCGCGCTCGCGTTGCTGTTCGGCGGAAGCCTGATGGCCGAACAGGCCCGTGCCAACAACGTCGACGGCGCCTGGTCCCCCGTCACCCCCTGGCCGCTCATTCCGATCCATGCCGTGCTGCTGCCGGATCAGCGGGTGCTCACCTACGGCAGCACCGAGCTGTCCGGCCAGACCGTCCAGAGCGGCAGCTTTCAGTACGACGTGTGGGACATCACCGCCGGTCTGTCCGGCGGGCATCTGACGCTACCCAACGTCACGGCAACCGATCTCTTCTGCAGCTCGCAGCTGGTCCTCCCCGGCGGTGGCGGCGTGTTCATTGCCGGTGGCGACGTGTGGAACGCCTCCACCACCCGGGTGCTGAATAGCGCGAATCCGAACACCAACTATTTCAACTTTGCCGACAACACCCTGAGCCGGCAGAACAACATGAACCGCGGTCGGTGGTATTCCACCTCGACCGCGCTGCCCAATGGTGAGGTTTACATTCAGGGCGGGAGCAGTGGCACGGACCGGCCCGAGGTCCGGCAGACCAACGGCACCTTCCGGTTGCTGAGTAACGCCAATACCAGCGGACTGGATTACATGTACCCGCGCAACTGGGTAGCACCGAACGGCCTGATCTTCGGCTATGACAACAACGGCAAGATGTACACGGTGAACCCGGCGGGAACCGGGACCTACACACTTTTGGCTAACACGCTGACCGGGTCGAAGGGCAACGATTCCAGCGCCGCCATGTACCGCCCGGGGCGGATCCTCCAGTTCGGCGGCAATTCCAACCAGGCGCAGATCATCGATATCACCGGCGCCACCCCGGTGGTGACCTCCACGGGCAATCTCGCGCTGAAGCGCGTGCTGGTGAACGCCACCGTGCTGGCCGACGGCCGGGTGCTGGCCACGGGTGGCAGCGGGGTCTGGAATTCGTTGACGGGCGCCACCAACTACGCCGAGATCTGGGACCCAATCACAGGGGTCTGGACCAAGCACGCCGCCGGCGACAGGACACGCCTGTATCACTCGATGGCGCTGCTCCTTCCGGACGGGAGCGTGATGGTGGGTGGTGGCGGGGCCAACACCCAGACCTCCAGCCTCCCCCAGAACAACAAGAACATTGAGATCTATTACCCCCCCTACCTGTTCGGTCCCGGTGGTGGCCTGGCCGCCCGTCCGACGCTCACGAGTCTCCAGTCCACCCTGAACATTGGCGAGACCTTTCCGCTGGATTACGGCGGCAGCGGGCCCATCAGCCGGGTCGCGCTCGTCAAGACAGGCTCGGTCACCCACAGCTGGAACATGGACCAGCGCTTCGTGGAGGCGACCTTCAGCGTCGCCAGCGGCAATCGCCTCATGGTCCAGGCGCCCACCCGGGCAGCGGACGCGCCGCCGGGGTTCTACATGCTGTTCGCCCTCAATCCGGCCGGCGTGCCGTCCGTCGGGAAGATGGTCCAGATCCCCGTCGCTGGCACGCCCAATCCCTCGGTCACGCCCACCCTCACGCCGCCGGGTAACCGGTCCGGTCCCGCGGGCACGCCGGTCAGCCTGCAACTCCAGGCCACAGACCCCAATCTCGACGAGCTGGGCTACGGCGCCAGCGGCCTGCCCCCGGGTCTGGCCGTCGACCCGCTCTCCGGACTGATCACCGGTACGCCCACGACGCCGGGTAGCTTCAACGTGAACGTCGCCGCCAGCGATGGCGTGAATGCGGCCAACGCCAGTTTCGTCTGGGTGATCACCGCAATTGCTCCGCTGGTGCTCGAGCCGCTGCCTGCCCAGAACCCCCGCCTGGCCGGCTCCACCGCCACCTTCACCGCGGCGGTGAGCAGCGCCATCAATCCCCAGTATCGCTGGTTCTTCGACGACGGCACGCCGGAGACCCCGTGGTCGAGTGCACCGACTATTGATCACACCTTCAGCGCGCCCGGGGTCTACTACGTCACGCTGACGGTGACTGACAGCCGGGGCCAGCAGCAGTTCAGTACGACC
>JBBQJK010000067.1:0-8730 GCA_038325835.1 Gammaproteobacteria bacterium | reverse complement strand
GGTCTTGCCGGGCCGGGACTGGTACTCGATCAGGCCACCATGCCGGCTGACCAAGTCCTGGGAGATCGGTAAGCCAAGGCCGGTGCCGTCGGACCGGCCGGTAACCAGCGGGTAAAAGATCGACTCGGCGAGTTCGGTCGGGACGCCGGGCCCATCGTCCTCAACCTCGATGCTGAGGACGAGTTTGTGGCGTACGGCACCGATCGGGAAATTGGTCAGCGCCCGAGTGCGAAACAGGACTTGGCCTTCCGGCCCGATCGACTGGAGGGCATTGCGGGCGATGTTCAGCAGTGCCTGGGTGAGTTGATCGGGGTCGGCGGACAAGGTTGGCAGGCTCGGATCGTAGTCACGGAACAGGTGAAGGGCAGTCTGGCGCTCGCTGGCGATCAGCGTCACGACCCGCTCCAGCACTTCGTGTACGTTGACGTCCTGGCGCTTGAGACGGCGCACCGGCCCCAGCAGGCTGTCCGTCAGGGCGGCCAGGCGATCCGCTTCACCAATGATGATCCGGGTGAACTCGCGCAACCCAGGGGTGGGCAACTCCCGCTCCAGCAGTTGCGCAGCGCCCCGGAGGCCACCCAGAGGGTTCCGGATTTCGTGGGCCAGCTGCAGGATCATCCGCCGACTTGCGTCGCGCTGACTGATGAGCGCATGTTCCCGGTCGATCTGGCGCCACTGGGTGGCATCGGCAAGCTCGATGACGACCCGGCGTCCGTGCCCCCGCAGCGGCGACACGTAGCAGGCCACCTCGATCTCCGTCTCGCTCTTGTGGGCAGCCGCAATGCTGACGAGCTGACCGAAGGTTTCCCCT
The DNA here is from genome assembly GCA_038325835.1 of Gammaproteobacteria bacterium. Lineage (GTDB taxonomy): Bacteria > Pseudomonadota > Gammaproteobacteria > Steroidobacterales > SHZI01. The sequence goes on along the minus strand of JBBQJK010000067.1, from coordinate 7,919 downwards.
TCGGCTGCTGCCCGGTGGAGCAGATCCTCGACGCTGCGGAGGCTGGGCAACACCGTGTGCAGGGTCCTGCCCAAGCTGGCCCGGGCACTCACGCCCAGGAGATCCTCGGCGCCGGCATTCAGGTACACGAGCGTACCGTCCGGTTCGACAATGAGAATGGCCGTGGCGAGGCTGCCAAGAATGTCGGCAGGCAGCGGGACGCCGCCGGCTGCGGTGGTTAGGGGTTCGCTCTGGGGACCGCTGTCTGTTGGACGAAGAACCGGCTGGTCGGACTCGACACCAGCGTCCTGCCCCCTTCGTCCGCCACTTCCACCCGCAGCGAGTGTTCGCCGCGGAAGACCTCCGAGAATAGTGTCCGGCTGGCTCCCGGTTCGGCCAACGCCATCCGCCCATCCAGGTAGAACCGCAGGACGTGGCCCGGCTGCAGCCCTGGCGTCACTGCCGCCACCACTTCCACCTGGCCCGCGATATTCCAAAGTGTCTGATCCCCTGCAGGGCTCGTGATCGTCAGAGATTCATAACGAGGGACGGGCGCTGGTTTTGCATCGTCCGTCGCCTGGGTACTGGCGTCCGGAGCGGCACCATTGGCCGGGCTGCTCGCGGGCGGGCTGACGGTGATGGTGATCTGCTCTGCACCAGGCTGAGGACGATCCGTGTAGTGCGCCTGTCCGTCGGCGTCAACCCAGCGATAGACGTTGGCACTACCCAAAGCCAGGGCGAGCAAGGCGAATAGAGCATGCATGTCCGGAGCATACCTCCCCGGACTGGAGGCAACCAGCGCCCGGCCCTCAGTCCGGGCCGGGCGCTGCCGACTACTGTTATGTCACAGGCTGTAATACAACTCGAACTCAAGCGGATGCGTGGCCATGCGAATCCGGGTGACCTCGGCCGTCCGGAGTGTGATGTAGGCATCAATCAGGTCGTCGCTGAACACGTTGCCGGCTTTGAGGAAATCCCGATCTTTGTCGAGCGCTTCGAGAGCCTGCTCCAGTGAGAAGCAGACCTTCTGGATTTTCGCATCCTCTTCCGGTTCCAGATCGTAGAGATCCTTGTCCATCGGGTCGCCGGGGTTGATCTTGTTCAGAATGCCGTCCAGACCCGCCATCATCATGCCCGCGAACGCGAAGTACGGATTCGCCGTGTTGTCCGGGAAACGGACTTCGATGCGACGGCCTTTCGGGTTGGAAATGAAGGGAATACGGATCGAGGCGGAGCGATTGCGGGCGGAGTAAGCCAGCATCACGGGGGCCTCGAAGCCGGGGACCAAACGCTTGTAGCTGTTGGTGCTGGGGTTGGTCAGTGCGTTGATGGCCTTGGCATGCTTCATGATGCCGCCAATGTAGTACAGGGCTGTCTGGGACAGGCCACCGTACAGATCGCCGGTGAACAGGTTCTTGCCACCCTTCGCCAGGGACTGGTGCACGTGCATGCCGCTGCCGTTGTCGCCCACGAGAGGCTTGGGCATAAAGGTGGCCGTCTTGCCATAGGCGTGGGCCACATTCTGTACCACGTACTTCAGGATCTGGACTTCGTCGCCCTTCTGCACGAGGCTGCCGAACTTCACGCCAATTTCGCACTGGCCTGCCGTCGCCACTTCGTGATGGTGCACTTCCACACCAAGACCCATCTCTTCAAGGGTCAGGCACATCTGGGAGCGGATGTCCTGCAGGGAATCCACGGGTGGCACAGGGAAGTAGCCGCCCTTGATGCCGGGCCGGTGGCCGGTGTTGCCGTTCTCGAACTTCTTGCCGGAATTCCAGGCGCCCTCGTCGGAGTCAATCCGGTAGAAAGAGCCGTTCATGTCGGCTCCATAGCGCACGTCGTCAAAAATGAAGAACTCGTTCTCGGGGCCGAAGAAAGCCTGGTCGGCGATCCCCGTGGACTTGAGGTAAGCCTCGGCGCGCTTTGCCGTCATGCGCGGGCAGCGGGAGTAGCCCTGCATCGTGGAGGGCTCATAGACGTCGCACCGGATCGTCACGGTGGTGTCTTCCATAAAAGGATCGACAACCAGGGTGGACGCATCAGGCATCAGCACCATGTCGGATTCCTGGATGCCTTTCCAGCCCGAAATCGAGGAGCCGTCAAACATCTTGCCGTCTTCAAAGAAGCCGGCATCGACGGTGTGGGCCGGGATCGTCAGATGCTGCTCTTTGCCACGGGTATCGGTGAAACGCAGATCGACGAACTTGGCCTCTTTCTCCTTCAGGAGATTCAGCGCATTGGCAGGCGTGGTCATGTGGGCTCCTTGCAGTAGCGGCTATACGGGTGGGCTGCCGGCTTGTTGTCAATAGCGGGGATCGACGGCAGCGCGCTATCCTATTGCAACCGTCGTGCCAAAAGCGAGCGGCACCCAAGTCCCTGTTAATGCAATGAAAGTATCCGATCGGCGGCGGCGGCCCGCACCACAAGCGTGCAAGCTTCTGCGCGGCTGCACCAAAATGGGTCGGCCGGGTGCCGGCTGGGCTTGGCAGGGGCTCCCCGCTTACGGTGCGGGGGATCGAGGCTATACTGCGGCGCCCTCCGCCCTCGGACTTTCCGCTTGACTCAGTCGCGACGCCCCCGGACGTTTCAGGACCTGATCCTGGCGTTGCAGCGCTACTGGGCTGACCAGGGCTGCGTGATCCTGCAGCCCTACGACATGCCGATGGGCGCCGGTACCTTTCACCCGGCGACCTTTCTGCGCGCCGTCGGGCCAGAACCCTGGAGTGCCGCCTACGTCCAGCCGAGCAGGCGCCCGACTGACGGGCGCTACGGCGAGAATCCTAACCGGCTCCAGCACTACTACCAGTTTCAGGTGGTCATCAAACCATCGCCGCTGGAGATCCAGCAGCTCTATCTGGACTCGTTACGGGCGCTAGACATCGATCCGCTGGTCCACGACCTGCGCTTCGTCGAGGACAACTGGGAGTCCCCTACCCTGGGCGCCTGGGGTCTCGGCTGGGAAGTCTGGCTGAACGGCATGGAGGTCACGCAGTTCACTTACTTCCAGCAGGTCGGTGGTCTGGATTGCCGGCCGGTGACCGGGGAGATCACCTATGGCCTTGAGCGGATCGCCATGTACCTGCAGGGCGTGGCGAGCGTCTACGATCTGACCTGGACCGACGGCCCGCGGGGCCGCGTGACTTACGGGGACGTGTTTCACCAGAACGAGGTCGAGATGTCCCGCTACAACTTCGAGGCGGCGGATACCTCTGTGCTCGTGCCGCGCTTCGATGCCGCAGAACAGGCCTGTCGTTCACTCATTAAGGCTGGCCTCACGCTGCCTGCCTACGAGCAGGTCCTGGAAGCCTCCCATACTTTCAACCTGCTCGATGCGCGGCGGGCGATTTCTGTCAGTGAGCGCCAGCGCTACATCCTCCGCGTGCGGGAGATGGCCAGGTCGGTGGCCCAGGCCTACCAGGACAGCCGCGCCGCGCTGGGTTTCCCCCTTCTGGCCCGGTCTGAGGCCGAGTTGCCAGCCTCCGCTCCCGCGGCCCTTTGAGCGTCAAACGGCAGACCGACACCATGCCAGCGACTGCGGATTTTCTCGTCGAGATTGGCACGGAAGAGCTGCCGCCCAAGGCGCTCTCCGACCTGGAGCGGGCCTTCGCGGCGCAGGTCCTCGCTGGCTTGCGCGGGGCCGGCCTTGGCTTTATCCGGCTGGACTCCTTCGCGACCCCGCGTCGACTGGCCATTCTGGTCCGCGGCCTGGAGCTCGAGCAACCACTGCAGAAGATTGAGAAGCGCGGCCCGCCAGTCACCGTGGCGTTTGGCGCGGACGGCAAACCGACGCGCGCAGCCCTGGCCTTTGCCGAGGGTTGTGGCGTCCGGATCGAAGACCTCGGGCGGACGGCAACCCCCAAGGGTGCCTGGCTGTTTCACAGTGGCGAGTCGCCGGGACGCCCGGCAACGGACCTGCTGCCCGGCATCGTCCAGGCAGCACTGGCTGCCCTGCCGATCCCGCGGCGGATGCGCTGGGGCAGCGGTGATGCCGAGTTTGTCCGGCCCGTCCATTGGGTCGTCATGTTGTTGGGCGATACGCTGCTCACCACTCCGCTGTTCGGTATCACTCCGCAGCGCAAGACCCGGGGCCACCGCTTCCATGCGCCCGAGGATCTGAGCATCGGTCTGCCGGCAGACTATCCGGCATTGCTCCGGGAGCGCGGCAAGGTCATCCCAGAGTTTGCTGTGCGCCGGGAGCGGGTCCGGGAGCTGGCTGACGCGGCTGCACGGGAAGCCGGCGGCCAGGCGCTCTACAGCGATGCACTTCTCGACGAGGTTACCGGGCTCGTGGAGTGGCCGGTGGCCATCACGGGGCGTTTCGACCCGCAGTTTCTGCGGTTGCCCGAAGAGGTACTTATCGCAACGCTGCAGGGGCATCAGCGCTACTTTCCGCTCAGAGATGCGGCGGGCAGGCTGTTGCCCGGGTTTGTCACGCTCGCCAATCTCGAGAGCCGGGATCCGGACCAGGTTCGTCAGGGTAATGAGCGGGTCGTGCTGCCCCGGCTGTCTGATGCAGCTTTCTTCTGGGATCAGGACCGCAAGATGTCCCTGGCAGCCCGGGCCGAACGGCTCGACGCTGTCATCTTTCAGCAGGGGCTCGGCAGTCTGGCGGACCGGTCCCGTCGGGTGGCGAAGCTCGGCAGTGCCGTCGCCGGGGCTCTGGGCCAGGACGTCACCGTGGTCGAGCGCGCCGCCTTGCTGGCCAAGGCCGATCTGTTGGCCCAACTGGTGGGTGAGTTCCCGGAGCTTCAGGGTCGCATGGGCTTCCACTACGCCATCCACGACGGTGAACCAGTGGCGGTCGCAACCGCCATAGAGGAGCAGTACCTGCCCCGCCATGCGGGTGACCGGCTGCCGGCGACGCCCGCGGGACGGGCGCTCGCGATTGCGGACAGAGCGGATTCCCTTGCTGGGGTGTTCGCTCTCGGCAAACGGCCCAGCGGCACCAAGGATCCTTTTGGCCTGCGACGCGCGGCGCTGGGACTGTTGCGGATCCTCGTTGAAGACGGCGTTGATCTGGACCTGCCGCTGCTCCTGTCCCGGGCGATTGCGCTGCAGCCCGTGACCGTCAAGGATCCGGAGAGCCTGGCCAACGAGTTGTACGACTTTATCGTCGAGCGCGGGCGTGCCTGGTATCTCGATGGCCTGGCACCCGCCTTGCCGGCCGGAGCGGTCACCGCAGACGTCTTTGAGGCCGTCCGGCTGAGACGCCCCGTATCCCTGCTGGATTTCCACGCGCGTCTGCTTGGGGTCCGGTCTTTCCTGGGCCTGGCAGAAGCAGAGGGTCTGGCCGTGGCGAACAAACGCATCGCCAACATCCTCAAGACGGCTGGCGAAGGCGATCACCGGGTTGACCCGGCGCTGTTCGAGTTCGCTGAAGAGGGCGAACTGCATACCGCCATCGAGAAGGTGGCTGGCACCCATAGCCAGCACGTCAACAAGCGCGACTATCGTCAGGCGCTACAGGACTTGGCCGCTCTCAAGGCACCAGTAGATGGTTTCTTCGCGGCGGTGCTGGTGATGGCCCCGTCGCTGGCGTTGCGTGACAACCGGCTCGCCCAACTCCGCCGGCTGCGCGGTCTGTTTCTGGATGTCGCCGACCTGTCCTGCCTGGCTACGCCGAGCGCATGATATCGCCGGGCCCATCCCCAGCAGTGGCCACTAGCACACAGCCCCGTCTGGTCATTCTGGATCGGGATGGCGTAATCAACCGGGAATCGCCGGACTTCATCCGCACTCCTGATGAGTGGCTGCCGATTCCTGGCAGCATCGACGCCATCTCGGCGCTGACCCGTGCGGGTTTCACCGTCGTGGTGGCCACCAACCAGTCTGGTGTGGGTCGCGGCCTGTTTAGCGCAGAGACACTGGCCGTGATCCACGCCAGGATGACGCAAACACTCGCGGCTGCCGGCGGACGACTGGCGGGAATTTTCTACTGCCCGCACCGCCCGGAGGACGGCTGCGATTGCCGGAAACCACTGCCGGGTTTGTTGCGGCAGATCGAAGGGCGCTTTGGCGTCACGCTCGTTGGCGTGCCCGTCATTGGCGACTCGCGCCGCGATCTGGAGGCGGCCTGGCAGGTTGGAGCCCGGGCAATCCTTGTGCGGACTGGCAATGGTGCGCCGACCGAGCAGGGCCTGGAGGCGGGTGCGGCTGTCGAGGTGTTCCCCGACCTGGCGGCGGCAGCACAGCAGCTGCTCGAAGAGCCGTTGGAGTCCTGATGCTCCTCCTCCGGTCCGTGCTGTTCACGGTCCTCATGTTCTTGAGTGTCCTCTGCTGGAGCATCGCGGTGGTTATCGGGCGGCTCTGGGGTGACGGGGCCTCCTACTCACTCGTTGTAGCCTGGATCCGGGGCGTCTTTTGGCTCCTGCAAAAACTCTGTGGCCTCAACTATCGGGTCGAGGGCATGGAGAACATCCCGACAAGGAATGCCGTGGTCCTGCTCAAACATTCCTCCGCCTACGAAACACTGGTGCAGTTTCTTATGTTTCCCCGCCAGTGCTGGGTAGTGAAGCGGGAATTGCTCTGGGGCCCCTTTCTTGGCTGGGCAGTGGCGGCTATCCGCCCCATCGCCATCGACCGGGGCGCAGGCCAGCAGGCCGTTGCACAGGTGCTTGCCAAGGGCGCTGCCCGCCTGGAACAAGGACATTGGGTGATGATCTTTCCGGAAGGCACGCGTATGGCGCCGGGTACTACCCGGCGCTATGGCGTCAGTGGCGTCTTGTTGGCCCAGGCAGCTGGCCGGCTGCTGGTGCCAGTGGCCCACGATGCGGGCGACTTCTGGCCACGGCGAGGCTGGCGCAAACGCCCAGGCACCGTGACCTTCCGCATTGGCCCTGCCGTGGACCCGACGGGGCAGGAGCCCCGCAAGGTGAACGAGCAGACCCAGGCCTGGATTGAAGCCCAAGTGGCGGAGCTACGGAGCGCCGGATCAGGGCATTAGACGTCGAGGTTCTCGGCGGCCAGTGCGTTGCGCTCGATGAACTCCCGGCGAGGCTCAACCTGATCGCCCATCAGCGTGGTAAAGACCTCGTCTGCCGCAACGGCATCTTCGATGCGCACCTGGAGGAGACGGCGGCTGGCAGGATTGACAGTGGTCTCCCACAGCTGCTCCGGATTCATTTCACCAAGGCCCTTGTAGCGCTGGATAGTTTGGCCCCGGCGGGCCTCGGCCATCAGCCACTCCATGGCGTCGCGAAAACTGGCGGCGTCCCGGCGCTGATCACCCCGGACCACGTAACCATCCGCGTCAACAAGACCCTGCAAGCTGTTGCCGAGATCCGCGATCTTGCGGTACTCGGGAGACGCGAAGAAGCGCAGTGGCAGCTCGGCCCGCTCATCAACCCCGTGTCGGGCGCGAAGGATGCCGAAGCCCTGGACCCCCTCCTCACCTTCAGAGAGTTCGACCCGATAGACCACGCCACCCGCATCCGGTGCAGCCGCGAGGGACTTTTGGAGCCCCGCTGCCCATTGGGTAAGCCAGGAACGATCGGTGTACCGGGCGGGGGCCATCTCAGGCTGGAACAGCAACTGTTCCAGGACGCGGGGGTCGTAACGGCGGGCGATTCGCTGGATCACGGCGGTAACGAGAATGAACTGTTCTGCGATCGTGCGTAGGGCCTCGCCCTGGAGGGGCAGGTCCCGGGGGTTCGCATGCAGCGCTGCGCCGTCCAGAGCGGACCGCAGCAACAGGGTGTTCAGTTCGACATCGTCCTTGACGTAGGTTTCCTGCTTGCCCCGCTTGACCTTGTACAGAGGCGGTTGGGCGATGTAGATGTGGCCGCGCTCAACCAGCTGGGGCATCTGCCGGTAAAAGAACGTCAGCAGGAGGGTGCGGATATGGGAGCCGTCCACGTCGGCGTCCGTCATGATGATGATGCGGTGATAGCGCAGTTTGTCCGGATCGAAATCGTCCCGGCCGATGCCGCAACCGAGGG
>JBBQJK010000066.1:0-8751 GCA_038325835.1 Gammaproteobacteria bacterium | reverse complement strand
TCGCCCGGCCACGTGACCACCAGCTTGCTGCCGGCCCACTTCGCCACGGTGGCAGCCTTGTCACCCATGGGCCCCTCGTTCTCGAGGGCCTTGCCAGCCAGATCGTAGGTCACTTGGCGGAGCGTGGTCTTGCCCATGAAGACCGACGAGAAGTCGAGCGTCATTTTCTGCGGTGTCTGGGCAATGGTCAGCGTCTCCGTGATCGCCGAGACCATGCCCAGGTTCTCGCCCTTCTTCGTGTTCAGCACCCAGCTGCCGGCAAAGCTGGGCGGACCGGCCGCGAGGGCAGGACCAAACACGGTGAAGAGCAGCAGGGTGAGCACGGGCGCGGTCATGCGGGGCAACTTTGGTCTTGGCAACATGGAGGTCTCCTGGGTCAGTGATTAAGCCGGGGTCGTGAGAGCCGGGGTCGTGACAGCTTGGGTCGTGGCAGCTTGGGTCGTGGTCAGTGCGGCGCGCTGGAGCGGCGTAGTGCGGCCCTCAGGAGTGGCGAGATGTTCCATGGCGCGGTCCAGCCAGGCGATCTCGGCCTCGAAACGGCTGAGAGCGTGGTCGGTGGCCAGGGACCGCGCGGCCAGGATCCTGCTGGCCGCCTGCGCGGTGAGGTGTTCCAGTTCGCTCACCACGGTGGCGTGGAGGGCGGCGATGGCCTGACGGCGCTTCGTGAGCAGGGCATGGGCCTCCTGGGGGGGAATCCAGGGCAGGTAGGCCGTCGCCATTTCAAACGTGGTGTCGACCCGGTCGTAGGTGCTGAGCGCGGCGCGCAGCAGTTCCTGAAACCGTTCGGCGCCGCTGGGTGCCAGGGCGAACACCAGCCGCTCACCCCGCCGTCCCCGGGTGCCGCCCTCGGCATGCACCTCCACGGCGCCTTGCACCGCCAGCCGGTGCAGCAGGTGATACAGGGTCGGCTTCTTGAAGTCGGCATTGAGAGTGCCGTGGGCCACCAGGATGCGGTGCAGCTCATAGCCGTGCCGGGGGCCTGACTGGAGCAGGCCCAGGACCATCAGCGTGCGGGCATCGGCGGGCTTTCGGGGGTTCATAATCCACTTGGACTATAGACCCGCCCAGCGCTTAAAGTCCATCCGGACTATTACGGACCCCGGAAAATGATGCGCGGGCCCTGGTCCACCTGGGTCAACGCCACGAAGGTGCCGCCGCTGCGGTCGCACAACGCCCGCATGAAGGCCGCGAAGCCCACCGGGTTCGCGCTGGCCTGACCGGTGGGAAAGCCGATGCCGTGGATCCGGACCCGGCGCTTGCCCTGGTCGTCAGGCTTGTTGATGGCCTCGACCTGCTGGATGACCCGCTCGACGACGCGACCTTGGAAATCATCACCGAACACATAGACGCTGATGCGCTTGCCCGGCTCGTAAAAGGTTTCGATGGCCGTCACGATGCCTTCCGTTGGGTTGGAGGCGGTGCCCGGCCAGTCCTGCATGGCCCGCAGGATCTGGGCACGACTGCTCCGCGAGTCCGGGATCCAGCGCCGTGCCGTCCCCCGCAGCAGGTAGTCGCCGCCGCTGCTGAAAACCTGGATCCCCTTGATGCGCGGATACACGTCCAGGGTTTCCTTCACCTTCTCCAGCACCGTGGGCCACACCGACTGCATGCTGCCCGAGTTGTCGATGACGAAGACGATGTACTCGCTGTCCACGGGAATACCGCCCACCGTGGTGTCCTTGGGCGGTGGCCGGTAGTTCGCGAGCAGCCGGCGCATCTCCTCAGTGAGCTGCTGGCGGGCCGCGCGCAGCTGGCCGATCTCTGCCGTCTCGGGCTCCGGTTGCACGCTGGCCTGGTACTGGCCCCGGATCTTCGTGAGGTCCGCCTTCAGCCGGGCCAGCACCTGCTCGTCGTTGGAAGGTGGCGTATTGATGCCAATGGTCAGCGTCTTCGTCTCGCCGCGGATCTCGACCAGTTCCTTTTGCAGTCGCTCGATCAGTCCCTGCACGTCGGCGCGGGTCTCCTGGATCGCCGCGGGCTCGAAGAGCAGCGTGATCACGAGCAACAGGATGACGGCGCCGAAGCCGCAGGAGATCGCATCAAGGAAGGACAGGTTCAGGCTGTCCGACGCCTCGCGCCGCCGCCGGCCTCTCACGGCCAGTCTCTCGCCGGAGCGAGGAAGGAGCCCCGGGTCCGCATGGCGAGGTCCCAGAAGCGGAAGGCCGCCTCCGGGTCACCTTCCATGGGCAGCAGGATGACGTTCACCGGCACGTTGGACGGGAGCTCGGCAATGGCCTGGCGCAGGAAATTGGCGCGCCGGTCCGCGCGGATGGGCTCGGGGTCGGCGGGTACGTTCTCGCCCTGGGTCGGCAGGCCATCCGTGATCAGGAAGATGTTGTCCGGCGCGGGCTTGAGGCTGCGCGCTGCCTGAAAGGCCCGGAACAGGCTCGTCCCCTTTCCCGGCACGACCTTGCGCAGACCCGCCAGCGCCGCGTCGAAATCTTTGCCGTCCCGGGCCTCGATCCAGCCGCCGTCGGAGCCCGCGACCGTGGTCCCTGCCTGCTCATTGAAGGCGTAGATCTGAAAGCGGGCGCCCGGCTGGATCTGCGTGGTGAGCCAGTCGACCACGTCAAGCGTCTGGCGCCACTTCGGCGCCTGCACCTTGCGGCCCTCGGGCATGGCCCGGTAGCGCACCACGTTCGCATAGGTGCGCCCGAGCATGCTCGCCGACGAGTCGACGAGAATCAGGACGCGCTGACCGCCCATGCGCATCCCGGTGAGATACTGGCGATTGCCCTTCCCGATAAAACTGCGGACGCGCTCGCCCGTCCCTGCCTCGGGTTGCGCCTCAGCCAGCCGCCGCGTGCCCTCCTCCAGTCGCTGCACGTCGGCCCGGAGCTGCTCCGGGCTCTCTTGCCTGGCGAGGCTGTCGTTGTCCTGCTGGTCCGCTTCGACCCGCAGCTCGGCGATGAGCTTCTGCAGCCGCTCGATCTCCCCCGCAGCGCCGGTGGCCCGGGTGTCCAGCACCGCCGACGAATCCCGGAGCCGCAGGAGGTTCTTCCGGGCCTCGAGAACCTTCTGCTCGATCAGCGTGGCTTCCGCTCGCAGGGCGTCATTGGCGACCTCAGCCTTCACGCGAATCTGGGCACTGATAATGATCAGGATCAGGATCGTCGCGCCGAGTCCGCAGGCCATGACATCCAGAAAGGACAGGCTGAAGACGCTGAACGACCTACGCGCCATCGCCGTCCACCTCGGCCAGCAGGCGCAGTTCGACGGGTGGCGAGCCCACCGTGAGCACATCGCCAGCCTGCAATAGTGCGGCACCCTCAATCTGGTGGCCGTTCAGCCAGGTGCCGAAGCGGCTGTGATCGAAGACCAGCAGTGCACCGTTCTCCTGGCGCAGCGTGCAGTGCTGCCGGGAAAGCCCGCGGAGGGCGGCATCCAGGGCAACGCCTGCCTCCCCCGGCTTCAGCTCGGCACCGACGCGAAACGGGCCGGAGCCCAGACGGTAAGCCCGGTGGCCCACGAGCAGGTGCGTGGGGCAGGTCTCGGGTCCGGAAGGCGGGGTACTGACCACTGCTGGCAAGCCCGCCGGCGTCTCGTCCCAGGGCAGCGCTGCAGTAACGAGAGGGCCGGACCCGGGCGGCGGCACAGCCGGAGCGCGCCCCGCGAGACCCGTGGCCGCCGCTCCCGGGGCCAGGACATGCACCGCCGTGTCCGGCAGGCGCAGCAGGGCCTCAAGAACGCCCGGAACATCCGCCAGCCGGGGATGCACCTGCAGGACATGGGGTCCGCGCTCCGCAACCCGGGACCGCAGTTTCTGCAACAGCGGCTCAAAGGCCCGGGCTACACGCAGGCGAAACTCGTCACCTTTGACGGTGGCGGCAAACGTCCCGCTGCGGGTGGTGAGTTCCAGTGGCACCTCCGCATCCCGCCCGAGTCGGGCCAGCCAGTCGGGCAACCGGTCGAAGAGCGCCTGCTCCGCCACAGAGTCGTGCAAGGGATCGAAGCGGCTGCACTCCACAAACCGGCGGGCGAGCAATTCCATGGAGAGCCGGGTCAGCGGTTCCATGCCGAGCAGCGGAAAGACCTCCCGGTCGCCGGCCACAGTCCCGAGGGCGGCCTGACCCGACTGCCGCAGGCGCGTCAGCGTCAGGCCGTGAAGGGCGGCATCCAGCTGCAGCAGTTCGCGGCCTGGCTGCTCGTGACGACACGCAGCGACAGTCGCATCCACCAGGCCCAGCACGCGGATACCGAGACTCCCGGAGAGCTCGACCAGCGCGCGGACCTGCTGGTCCGTCCACCAGGCTGGCGTCGCATAGAGCACACCCGCCCGGCCCGCGCCGTGGCGGGACCAGAGCCCGCCCAGCTGCGCGGCGACGATGTCGGCATTGGACCGGAAACTGCCGAGGGGCCGGGCCAGGGGGTCCGGCGAGAAATCCCGCCAGTAACGGGAACTGGCCGCCTGGGGCAGGCGCCGGATGACAGGTAGCGCGTCTTGGCCAAAGCGGACGGTGCCGTCGTCAATGACGACGTAGCCGGGCTCGGTATGCAGCACCCCGGATTCGTCGGCAACGGCCAGCAGTGCGTCGTTGACCTCGACCGCAAGACGGGACTCTGCCATGGGGCTAGTTGGCCTGCAGGTGACGAATCAGGTGCTCGTCCAGGTAATCCTCGCTTTCAAAAGCGAGACGCTCCTGCAACAGCTGCAGCTGGTGCACGAGGAACATCAGCAGGATGCTGAGCAGCAGGGCGATCAGCGTGGAGTTGAAGGCCACGCCCAGGCTTTCGGTCACGGCACTGATATCGCCGGAAACAGCCTTGTTGGCGGAGCCCAGGGCGTCGCCGATACCGCGCACCGTGCCGATGAAGCCAATGGACGGAATCGCCCAGAGTATGTAGCGAATCATCGACAGTTCTGCTTCGAGCCTGTCGCCCTCCGACACGATCAGCGTGTTCGAGGCCGACGACGCATCCTGGACGTTGCGGGTGGCACCAAAGCGCTGGAGCGCATGGATCAGCGCCCGCGGCAGCAAGAGGCCCTTCTCCTTGTCCGGCAACGCCTGGAGCTGGCGCAGGTACTCCCGGGTGTCCTCGGGGAGTATCCGCATGCCCTCCGCGATCGGTATCAGCTGCCGGTCCAGTATCCGGCGCTCCTCCGCGAGGGCTCGAGCCTTGTAGCCCATGATGGCCAGAGCCCAGATCCCGAGGATGAAGCAGGACTCCTGTTCCCAGTCCTTCAGCACGATGTACCAGGAGCGCTCGGCGGTGTAGTTCGGATCCTCCTTGATCAGCGCCCGGTTCTGCTCGAGGTCGGCCTGGGCATTGGGCCAGATCACCGTGACATACACGGCATGCACGACCAGGATGGCCAGGAGCAGCGCGAACAGCTGGTAGACGAACTCGTTGCTAAAGGTTTTCTGCATGAAGGTTTAATCCGCTAGATGTCCGAGGGCAGCGAGATCGCCACGTCGGCCCGCAGGGGGTCGACCGGCAATTCCTGGTTGGGGTTGGCCCGCTCCCCGAGGGCTTCTTCGGCCTGGCGGATCTGGGCTTCGATCTCCGCCTGGGTCGGCGCGGACTCTTCCAGCGTGTTCAGCACGGTGGGTGGGCCGCTACCGACCTGGGTGACTGCCCAGGCGGCGCCCAAGCCGATCAGCACCAAGACGATGGTTCGCCAGAAGGTTGTCATTGTCCGTCCGCGTAACGCGCCACACGAAAGCCCACGTCGAGACGACCACTGTCGCCGAAGTCCCGATAGGCCAGCCGGAGTTCGCTGATGCCGCCCTGGCGCCAGCTCGAACCGCGAATGACATGATACTGCCCGTCCGGGGGGCCGGTGGGGTCGAGCGCTTCCGGGGCGCCGGTCGTGCCCACGGTGTAGCGGTCGTTGACCCACTCCGCCGCATTGCCGCCCAGATCAAACAGGCCCAGGGGGCTGGCGGCGAAACTGCCCACGGGGGCCGTCACCGGGAAGCCGTCGTTGTAGCCCGGAATCAGGGCGCTGACGAAGCCCTTGGCCGACTGATCGGCGAAATTGCCCGCACCAGCGGCCGGCGGGTAGGCGTCTCCCCAGGGGTAGCGCCGCGCGCCGCCGCCGCCGTTGTACCGGGCCGCCCACTCCCACTCCGCCTCGGTGGGCAGCCGGTAGCCGGTCGTAACCGGCAGGCTCAGCTCGAGGCCACCATCGGCCGTGCCGCCCTTTGCCGCGTAGGCCCGCGGCAGCTTCTCCTGATCGCTGAGCCCGTTGCAGTAAGCCGCGGCGTCATCCCAGCTCAGCATGACTGCCGGGTGATCACCGCCGGCCAGCACCTGGTATTTCTCGGCACCGGAGGTGTGCCGGGGCCGGAAGGCGCGGAACTGTTTGTTGGTCACCTCGCGGACCCCCAGGTAGAAGGGCCTGGTCAGGCGCACGTCCCGTTCCGTTTCATTGGCGCGGCGGCCCTGCTCCCGGCGCGGTGCGCCCATGCGCAGCGCGCCCGGCTGAATCAGACGAAGCTCCATGCCGGAGCCTGTGGCCTTCGTGGGCGGCACCTCGGCGACTACGGCCTGCTCGGGAGTCAGAAGCCGGACCTCGATCAATCGGGGCAGCCCGGGATCCGGGGTGACGTCCACCTTGTAGGAGGCAAAACCGGTCTTGCGCACTTCGAGCCGGTGCCGGACGGCTGGCAGGGACAGCTCTGTCGTGGCAACACCCACTGACTTGCCGTCAACCAGCAGCTCCGCGTCGGCCGGCTCGCTGATCACCTTCACGAGACCGATCTGCGCCGTGAGGGCGATGCGCACCGTGGCCCCCCGGGCGCTCGTCAGGTCCACCCGGGCGGTCGCGGGTGCATAGCCTGGCTTCACCAGCGCCAAGTCGTGAAGCCGGCCGGGGGCGAGTTCGGTCTCCAGGGGTGTCACACCGCGATAACGGCCATCCGCCGTGACGGTGGCGCCGGCGGGCACTGTGACCACGCGCACAAGTCCGTCGGCCGGGACCAGTGGCAGCGACTCGAGGGTCTGGGGCTCGTTGGCCACGATGGAGACGAGCCGCGTCAGCGCCTTGAAGCCGTCTTTCTCAAGAACCAGCGTGCGCGTACCCGGCATCAGCTCAAGACTGGCGGGTGTCGTCCCCGCACTGACGCCATCCACGCGGACCACAGCACCCGCTGGCAGCGTGCTCACGGTGACGACAGCCCAGCCCGGCTTCAGGGGCGCAGTGATGGTCTGCCGCAAGCCGCCGCCCTCGACCGTGAGCGTGATTTCCCAGGGCTGATAGCGGGGTGCGGCGACCGCAATCCGATGGATCCCCGCCGGTACGCCCAGGTCAAGGAGCGGCGTACGGCCGACCGGCTTGCCGTCCAGGCTGACCTCAGCGGCCAGGCTGGGTTGAGTGACGACCTGCAGGAGGCCCGGGAGACGCGCAAGGCGCAGCCGAAAGTCCTGGCTGGCCTCGCCGCCCACCGTGATGTCCAGTTCCGCCGGCGCGTAGCCGTCGGCGCTGGCAGTAACGGCATAGCGGCCGGGACGCAGCAGGAACCGGCCACCCAGCCGGATCTCTGGCGCGCCCCGGATAGCGATGCGCGCGCTGGCGGGGTCGGTGGCGATCAGCACGGCACTGGAGGTCAGAAGCCAGAGGGCGGCTACGGCCAGGACCAGTAACGCCGTGGCAATAGCGCCCGTGCGCCAGGGACGGAGGCCGCGCGCCGGACTGGCCTTGGCCGCCGGCGGGTCGACCGGAGGAAGCGTGGTTTGCGTGGCGGCCGGGGCCAGTTCCGGCGGCAGGGTGTCGTAGTCGACGCCGCTGAAGCGCAGACTGAATTCCATGACGCCCGGGGCAAGGCTGCAGCGGATGCGTGCACCGCCAATCCCGATCTCGTCGCCGTCCGCGAGCCACCGCGTCCCCGTGACCGCGGCCTCGTTCAGGAGCACTGGCGTGGACGGGTTGGTCAACTGGAGGAACGGGCGCTCGTCGAGGACCCCCACGAGTGCGTAACTGGCGACGGAGACCGGCCCGGGCACCCGGAGAGTGGCAGACGGACCGGTGCCGATCCGCAGGGGCAGGTCCTCGTCCCCGGCCGACCGGCTGCCATTGGCATCCCGTATGGTGATGGTCAGACTCAGATGGCTTCCTCACAGCGCACGCTGATGGGCCCGGCGCCGCCGCCCGCAGGGACCACCACACTGCGACGCACGTCGCGATAACCGTCCCGGGTGCCGACGATGACGTAGGCGCCGGGACGCAGGTCGACGGTCCGGGTCGTGAAGGCGCCGAGATCGCCGACCTTGTAGATGACCACGCTCGTGAGATTGTCCGACTCCAGCTGCACGGTCACGGGCTGGGCCGCCGCGGCAATGAGCTCATTCAGGCGCGTGATCTGGCCACTGAGCACCGGGCCTTTCGGGGTCACGGCCTCAGCCTCTGTGATGACGCCCCGCGCAACCGCAACCAGTGCGTCGTCATTGAAGCGCTCGCCGTTGGCGAGTTGTCGTTCGAGCTGGCGGTTCAGTTCGGCCCGGACTTCGGCGGCTTTGCGGCCGGCCTTCGCGGCAGCCAGCGTGTTGTCCAGTTCCAGCAAGGCGCTGTACTGATCGGAAGCCTCGCTCCAGCGCTCCGCCCCGGCCAGTCGCTGCGCTTGCGCCTGCAGGGCGTTGAGCCGGCCACGCCGCTCATCGCCGTCGAGCTGTTCGAGCCCACTGCGCGCACCGGCATCCCCTGGCCGGAGTGCGAGCGCCCGGTTCAGTGCGCTGCGGGCCTCGGCCGTGCGCCCGGCAGCGACTGCCGCGAGACCTTGGGCCATGATGAGCTCGAACTCGCTGGCTGAG